>JBNMIN010000216.1:0-1047 GCA_050873305.1 Oscillospiraceae bacterium | reverse complement strand
GGTCAAAGGACACGCGGGTCACCCCGAAAACGAACGGAGCGACAGGCTCGCGGTAGCACAGAGCGAAAAATATGCAAAGAAGTGAGCAAAAAATGAAAAACGTTGCGATAATACTTCAGGATCTGCGAAGCGGCGGAAGCGAGCGGTTTGCGAGCAGGCTGTCGCATCTGCTGAGCGAAAAATTCAACGTCTATGTCTTAGTCTTTGACGCGAGCGAAAAGCGATTCGACTGCGCGGGCGAATTCGTTGATTTAAAATTACCCGCAGGCAAAGGCACGGCACAGCGCGCTGTTATTATGCTCAAGCGCGCCGCGGCGATAAAAAAGTTCATTAAAGAACATAATATATGCACGGCGTATTCATTCACCCACGCGCCGAATGAAGCGCTCGCGCTCTCGGGCGCGAAGTGCGTGAAATATATCTCCTGCCGCGACTATGTGCGGCTCATAAAGAGCTCGAAGCTCTATTCATTCGCGCTGCGGCACAGGTGCAACATTCTCTTCAACGCCCTCGAGATGCAGAAAAAATGCGAAGAGATGTTCCCGGGAAACGAAGATAAGCTTTTCACGGCATATAATATCATCGACTGCGAAAAAGCCCGCGAGGACGCCAAAGAAGAACTTGACGAAGAATATAAGAAATTCTATGACACGCACAGAGTTATAGCTTTCTCTTCGAGATTCGTTGACCAGAAATGCCAGTGGGATATGCTCAAGAGCTTTGAGCTGCTGAAAAAAGATATCCCCGACGCGGGGCTGATATTCCTCGGATGCCGCGGCGAATACGAAAACGCCGTTCGCGAGATGGCAAAAAAGAGCGAATATTCAAACGACATAATCTTTGCGGGATTTCAAAAGAATGTGTTCAAATTTGTCTCCCGCGCGGATGTTTTTGCGATGACTTCTTACTACGAAGGCTTCCCGAATGTCATTGTTGAGGCGTTGGCGGTCGGCACTCCGGCGGTCAGTACGGACTGCACATCGGGTCCCACCGAAGTTCTTGCACCCGGTCGCCCGTTCCTGCCGCACTGCGACAAGATGACAAAAG
>JBNMIN010000215.1:0-1106 GCA_050873305.1 Oscillospiraceae bacterium | reverse complement strand
TTATTGACAGCCGAGACTATGCGCTCAAGATTATTGTAATCCTGCCCGACGGTAGGCTCGTCGAGGAACAGCACTTCCGGCTCGCCTGCGCATATCGCGGCGAGGCCTGCGCGGCGTTTCTGCCCCTCCGAAAGGGACTGCGGATGCCTGTTTTCAAGTCCCAAGAGACCGAATGCCTCTATCATCTCCCGCGCCTTCTGCTCCGATGACGCTCTGAAAGAGACCTCGGCGAGCAGTGTCGGCATGAAGAGCTGATAGGTCGGATTCTGATAGACAAAGCCGACCTTTTTGAACCACGCGGCGTTGGGCTTTCTTCGCCCCGGCTTTTGAACTATATTTTGTTCGAGCGTGCCGGAGGTGAGCTTGTTGAGCCTTGCAAGAGTTCGCATGAGCGTAGTCTTGCCGCAGCCGTTCGCGCCGAGCAGAACAAGGCGTTCGCTTTTATACACATTGATATCGAGCGAATCGAGGATATTTCTTCCGCCTGCGTTGAACACCAAGCCGCGCCCGCTTATAACCGGTGAGCCAACAGTGTGTGCATTGTTCTCCGGCTCTATAACCCGTTCGGAACGGGTGACGGCATCCTTATCGGTGCTCACTATGACGTTTTTATCTTTTATCCACATGACCTTGTTGACATACGGTCTGACAACATCGAGCCTGTGTTCAACGAGCAGCACGGCATATCCGCTATTGGCAAGTGAGCGAAGTGCACCGAGCAGGACATGCGCACCCTCAACATCGAGGTTCGCGAGCGGCTCATCAAGAATTATAATTTTCTGCTTCATCGCGAGTATCGAAGCGGTAATCAGTCTCTGCTTCTGCCCGCCGGACATAGTCCGCGTCTTTGCATCGGGCAATATTTTCATCATATTTGTGCTCGCCTCTATCCGACGGTCTATTGTCTCGACCGGGATATCGAGGTTTTCGCAGCCGAAGGCTATTTCGTCGCGGACGATATCATAGACTATCTGCTCATCGGCGTTCTGGAGCACCGTGCCTATGAGCTTCGCGCGCTCGCTGACTCTGACAGCGGTAACATCCCCAGAATTTACATAAATTTTTCCCTCAAGCTTTCCCGGCGTTATAAACGGAATCATGCCGTT
>JBNMIN010000214.1:0-1142 GCA_050873305.1 Oscillospiraceae bacterium | reverse complement strand
GTATTTGTAGCCGAACAGCTCGTCGGAGATCTCGCCTGTCAGAAGAACTCTGATATCCGTGTTCTCGTGTATCCATTTGCACAGCAGGTACATGCCCATGCTCGCGCGGATAGTTGTGATATCAAATGTGCTGAGCATACGGATGACACCCTCGAGCGAGTCTAAGACCTGCTCTTTTGTCATGATGACCTCGGTGTGGTCGCTGCCGATGTAGTCGGCGACTTCCTTTGCGTATTTGAGGTCAATAGCGTCCTCGCTCATGCCTATTGCAAAGGTGCGTATCGGCTTTTTGCTCTGTCTTGCCGCTATGGCGCAGACGAGGGAGGAGTCGAGTCCGCCGGAGAGCAGGAAGCCGACCTTTGCGTCCGCAACGAGTCTCTTGTCAACGCCGGCGATGAGCTTTTCGCGGATGTTTTTGCAAACTGTCTCAAGGTCGTCATGGCATACTTCGTCAACCGCCGCTATATCGCAGTACTGAACAAACTCGCCGTCTTTGTAGTAGTGTCCGGGCGGGAAAGGCATAACATGCCCGCACATTCCGACGAGGTTCTTCGCCTCGCTCGCGAACATGATAACGCCTTTTTTATCATAGCCGTAGTAGAGCGGGCGGATGCCTATCGGGTCTCTTGCGGCGATATATTTTTTCTCTTCGCCGTCGTAGATAATCAGCGCAAACTCGGCGTCGAGCATCTTGAACATATCCACGCCGTATTCGCGGTAGAGCGGGAGAAGTATCTCGCAGTCGGAGCCGCTTTTGAATGTATATTTCTTCGCAAGCTCCTCTTTTATCTTCTCGTAGCCGTATATCTCGCCGTTGCAGACGACATAGCTGCCGTCCAATTCAAACGGCTGCATTCCGTCGGGGGTCAGCCCCATTATAGCAAGGCGGTGGAAGCCGAGCAGACCTTTGCCGGTGTCTATTATCCGGCTGTCGTCCGGTCCTCTTGAAACGGTCTTTTTGAATCCTTCCTCAAAATCAGAAAAAGCGGCACAGCAGTCGCAGTAACCCATTATCGAACACATAGTAATCTTTCCTTTCGGTTAGTTTCAGCATTCGATAGGGCAAGTGCCAACTCGCTATGCCACCTATCTTTGTTCTCTTTTCGGCTTCGAAGAAAGCCTCGCCGCTGTAACGGTCGGCG
>JBNMIN010000213.1:0-1201 GCA_050873305.1 Oscillospiraceae bacterium | reverse complement strand
GTTCTCTTCTGCAGCAGGAAATACGGCTGGGGCTGGAAGAACTACATCGGCGAAGTCAACTGCGGCGAAAAGGGCGCAAAAATGCCCGGCTGGATAAGACCTTATTTCACCTATGTTCTGCCGATAATCGTTATAATCGTCTTTATTATGTCGGTCGTCGGCTGACAGCATAACAAAAAACAGGTCGTCATAAGACGACCTGTTTTTTTATTTTTTAATAAGTCTTTTCAGCCGCGAATAGACTATTCTGGCAAGCTCGATTATATAATATTTCAAAATCAGCCTGTTTGTGAAAAGCTTCGTCTTGCTCTCTTTTTTCGGTTTGGCATATTTGTTTATCACCGCAGAAAATCCGTTGTTTTTGTAATCCTCAAAGAACTGCTTATATTTCGGATTTCCCGGCGCTTTTCTGCAGAAGAGAAAATTATATTTCTTTATCTCTTCGACAGCGCACTGCTTGCAATCAACATTGCCGCGCATTTTTTCAAAAACTTTCCGACCCTTTTCCGTGTTGATTACAAGGGTCGAATATGCCCTGCAGTCCCACGCAATCTCCGGCAGCGCCTTGTGGCGGCTGTTGAAATCCGCTATGGTAATATCGCTGACCCGCTCCTCGGTCTGATAATCGCAGTTACCCTCGCAGCAATCCCGCAGACAGAGCTGATCTATAAATATCTGGGAATATTCGTCCATATCGACATATATTTTTCTGCCGGATTCAAACTCATACTCCGACATATGCCGCGAAACATTTCTGTCGCACTTGCGCTTGCTTCTGAATGTATATTTCTTCAGCTTCTCGCCGTAACGCTCCTGCGTATAGTTTATGAAATCCTCAAAGACCTTAGGGCTGCCGACTCCATGGCAGATAAAGTCAACACAAAGCAGATTGTCATATTCCTTTCCGAGGAAGCTGCGCAGTCCGCTTATGCGGCATGGAGTCGAGCACCAGACGACCCTGCGTCCCTGTTCAAGCAGCTCCCTCGTCTGCCTGAAGCAATCCCCCGATGCGGCGGCGACATATTTTGATTTGCGAAGCGGCGCTATATTCTCCACTCCGTCGACCCCGATATGTATTACTTTGAATCCGTCAAACGCCGCGCCGAAAATCATCGTGCCCTCATCCGCAAACGCCGAGCATATCTCCGAAAAAGCACCTCCGGACGCACTCTGCACATAAACGTCGCCATCTCTCGAACAG
>JBNMIN010000212.1:0-1268 GCA_050873305.1 Oscillospiraceae bacterium | reverse complement strand
TCGATGAATTGATAAGAAAAGATGCGCACACGCCGGACAGATCCGCAAGACCCGCCGTTATCACGCGCAAAAATGAAAACTTCGCGGTGAGAGCGGTAAGCCCCGAGAGGATCATACACGCCGATGCGGGAAGATCGGAAATCAGATTCGCCGGGATCGCGATAAGCGACACTTTGCCGAGATCGAGTATCATAACAGGCAGAGTGAACGCACAGGCAAGCACGGTGCTTCGGACAGAGCCGAAGATAAACTCGCAGACACGCCTCGCGTATTTATTTCTGACACGCGCGATATACGGGTTAAGCGGGAAAGCGATATTGCTGTAGCCGACAATTATTCCGAGCGTTGAGAGAAAAGAGAGGCGCAGTCCGAGGCTCATCACGCAATACGGATTGACAAAGCACAGAATAACAAGCGCGATGCCGAGGGAATTGAGCGAATCCGACTGCTTCGAAAGCAGCGTTCCGAGGAGCATAACGAGCATCATGAAGCCCGCACGCATGACGGAATATGTGAAACCCGAAACCGCCATAAAAATTATGACAAACGCCGCCGAAATAATTGCTCCCGCTCTGCGTCTGAGCCTGAAAATATCAAAAATTTTCAGAATGAACAGACACCAGATTGAAAGATGCAGACCCGAAACAGCTATCAGATGCGATATTCCCGCGGACGAAAACGAATTCGAAACGCTCTTCGGCAAATCTGATTTGTCGCCTATCAGAAGTGCCGTCGCAAGCGCTCCGCGTTCGCCGGGAATAAGGCGTGAAACTGTATTTTTGATATAGGCGCGCATCGCGAGCGGATAATAGCCTATCGGCCTGCGCTCCGGCTGGGATATATTTATATCGCCCTTTGCGTATCCGCCCATAAAGACGTTTTCGGACAGATAGTAGTTTCTCGCATCGCGGGTCTTGCCGATATCGTAGAGCTGCAAATTGCCCTCGACAGTATCATACGGATTGAGACCGAGCCGCGATTTTGAAGAAAGGCGTATGTTAAGCTTATATTCTTCGCCGTCTATCTCGGAAGTTTTAAGCTCTGTGTAATATCTTTCGCCGCTCTGCTCCTCGAGTGAGACAACGCTCGCTCTCACAGTATGCACGCCGTCGTTGAAACGCTGCGACGCCTCGTTCGGAACAAGTGCGGCGGCAAAAGACAAAAGTACTGCAACGACCGCCGCGATACACGCAGTCGGGATTACAAAGTCACGCCGAACGCTCCTGAAGAACAGAGAAAAGATAAAGGCGGCAGCTGCTGCCGAAAGG
>JBNMIN010000211.1:0-1304 GCA_050873305.1 Oscillospiraceae bacterium | reverse complement strand
TAGTCGGCAAGTGGGGCGACTCGCAGAACAACGCTACTATAGAGTTCAAAGAGGACGGCACTTTCCAGTATGATTCGAGCAACCTCAATATCCTCGGCATCTCCGTCGGAACTTCGGTCTCCGGTACATACAAAGTTGACACCGAGGCTGACCCTGCGACCGTGACTATAGTCCCCGAGATAGCTATCGCGGGCTTCAAGGCGGGCACGGAGATAACCTTCACCGCGTCCTATAATAAAGACAACAAGGTGCTCACGCTCAATAACGACAGATTGGGTACTTTGAACCTCACCGAAGTCGAAGCGTAAAAGAAAAACAAAACGGGACTGCCGGTAACGGCAGTCCTCAGATTGTCGATAAACCCGGTTTGGAGATTTCGCCGGAATCAATGCCTCCCTTGTGTAAAGGGAGGTGGCGCGAAGCGCCGGAGGGATTGCTTTGAATAAGCTTCAATTTTTTAAAAATGCCGGGTATTTTGAACTTTCATTACAGCAACCCCTCAGTCACGGCTTTGCCGTGACAGCTCCCCTTACACAGGGGAGCCTTGAGACCGTGCATGACGGACTTTTTCAACAGACTGGGGACTGCCGATAACGGCAGTCCTTTGCTGTTTATATGAACTTCCGCAAAACGGAAGTTTTATTTTTTATATCAGCCTTTTGAGCGCTTCCGTGACTGCCGCCGCCGGGGCTTTGCCGCCGAGCGCACGCATACACTGCCCGATAAGATACTGAAACGCCTGCGTCTTGCCGTCTCTGTACTGCGAGACGCTCTTTTCGTTTTCGGCGATAACGCGTTTTACCGCGTCCTCTATCGCCGCCGCGTCGGTCATCAGAGAAAGTCCGTTTTTTCGGACATACTCCGCCGGGTCGGCGTTTTCGGTCACTATTTTTGCAAAGACTTTTTTCGCCGTGCCGCGGTTTATATCCCCTGACGAGAGCATGTTTATGAGCCTGCCCAATGAGTCGGGGTTGAAATTCGCATCTTCAATGCTCATTCCCGCGCCGCGAAGTACGGCGGGCAGCTCAACATTTATCCACGATGCGGCGTCCTTTGCGCTCTTGCAGAGCATAACCGTGCGGTCGAAGAGCTCCGCCGTGAACGGCGAGGACATCAGTATGTCAATGTCTGCTCTGCCGAGATTATATTCTTCGCTCCAGCGACGGCGCTTCGCCTGCGGCAGTTCGGGCATCTGATTTTTTATTTTCTCAATGTCGGAGGTTGAAACAACAACCGGCGGAATGTCCGGCTCGGGAAAATATTTGTAGTCGCTCGTGTCCTCTTTCGAGCGCATCGCATAGCTC
>JBNMIN010000210.1:0-1370 GCA_050873305.1 Oscillospiraceae bacterium | reverse complement strand
TGCGGATATAAGAATATATCGACTCGCCATAGACCGAGCGGAAGCTGTTCTTTATGCTCGTGCCGGAGGCGTGGAACAGCCCGCAGAGGGTATCGAGAGTCACATGGCTGTCCATATGCTCTGTAAGATAGCCGCAGACGCTTTTGGCGAGGTTCACCTGCGGCCTCGAAACAAAGTCGTCATTGCCGGAATCGTTTTCAAGGTCGATAGCGCTGAGGAACAGGAACAGTTCGAGTATCTTGACCTTGAAATAGCCCTTGCGGATATTCTCGGGAACGCCGCTGTAAAGTTCGGAGAAGATATGGTCGATAGCCGGGTCGGAGCGGGATATATATCCCCTGCCGCCGGCATAGAAGCGGCTCATCAGCTGCTTCGGATCGACATTCACATCACCCAAAACATACGAGAGACATTCGGGCGTTTTATCGACATCGACAACTATTGTTATTCCTCTGTAATATCCGAGCGGAAAGCTTGAACCGTAGCCGCTGTCGGGCTTGCAGCAGACGGTCAGATCGCCGGGTCCCAAATAGCACGAGCCCTTTTCAAACTCGCACTCGAAGCGCCCCTCGCGGCAATGGTTCAGCTCGAAGATATTGCCGGGCTTGGCGTTCTCCCTGAAATTGCCGTGCATATGAACATCGTCATAGACGAGGTCGATGCCGGGAAAGACGGAATAGCAGGTCATGTCGATATAACCGGCTCCGTCCTCGAGCCTGTAAACGGTGCAGTCATCGGTGCGCGAAATAATCTTCACATCGTCGCCGTATATATTCTTTTCAAGCTCAGTTGCCGTCATGCCGCCACCGCCTTTCCCGGTTATAATATTTACTTTTTCAGGAATCCGAAAAGTCCTTTTTTCTCTTCAAACTCCTCGGAGCTGATACTTTTGAGTTCATAGCCCGTTTTGTCGATAACGCTCTTTATTTTATCTTCGTCAAGCGCCTCTTTCGAGACTATGACCGTCTCGCCCTTTGTGTGGGAGGAGTTAACTTTTTTGACATCAAAGCTGTTGCGGATAGCGTCGTTTATATGCGACTCGCACATTCCGCACATCATTCCGTCAATTTTCAGCGTTGTTTTGATCATTTCAAGTTCTTCCTTTCAAAGCGCGGCTGAACGCCGTGAATTTTTATATCCATCCTGCGAAGAATATCACGGGGTGATATTTTTGCAGTACAGAAATCTTAGTGAATTGATTACTCAAAGCCGCAGTTCAAGAAGATATTTTCTCTCGCTGCCCGCAGAGTTCCAGATGCGGCTGCACGGGCAGAATGATTATATTCATTCTGCGCATCAGCTGCACTCGGCGGCGGAGCTGATTAAAATATACGACCGCGAAATTATGATATCCGAGAGCCTCGACCGAT
>JBNMIN010000209.1:0-1377 GCA_050873305.1 Oscillospiraceae bacterium | reverse complement strand
TCGGCTTGCCGTTTTCGAGCGGCTTTTCAATGCGGACGAAGAGCGACTGCCCGTCGTCTATGCTTATCTGCGCCGAGAACACCGAGCTTTTCCCGGGCATAAGGCGGCAGAGCTTTTGATTTTCTGCTTGAGTCCACTGCGTGTTTTTCTCGTTCCCGACGCCGAAAGACACGCCGAGATCATAGTATATCGGGGCGACGCCCGTGTTTTTTATCGTGACAAAAGCATAAGTCTTGCCGAAAATTTTCATCACTCTCGCGTCTGTGACAGTAAAGTCATAGCCGAGAGCCGCCGAAGCTGTTTTGGCACGCTCGATTTCATCCGCGCCGAGATTTTCTTCAAACGCGCCCGCCATCATCAGCCACGAGCAGTGGGTCGCGTTGACGCACTCGGAGTAGTCCTGATATCCGTCGAGCGGCGCGCCGGACAAGAACGCCGACTGCCCCTCCGGGCGGAACTCGCCGCCGATGGGCTGATTTTTCCAGACCCCGGTCTGATGCGCCTTTTTCATCTTGGACATAAAATACCAGTTCTCGCCGTAGAGCGTTGAGTGGGTGAAAGAATCGTCATGGAAGCCGACATTGCCGCTGCGCGTCGTGCCGGGAGTCCCGGGATAGCGGGTCAGGACGCGTGTAGTTTTAAAATTTTCCGCAAATGCGGAGATAATTTTTGCCTTTTGCTCTTTTGAAGCTTCGAGCTCCGGCAGGCAGACATGCCACTCGCCCCAGTGACCGAGAAGTCCCGTTGTGATATAGGCTATGCGGCGGTCGCCGTCATATTCGCGCGCCAGCTCGCGCACAAAATCGCAGAGTATATCAATGAGCCTGCCGTCTGAATAGTCGGGGCACCAGCCTCCGCCGTATTCGTCGTAGTGCTCTTTTTTTATGCCCATATCCCAGATGAACTGCGGCACGGCTTTTTCGCCGATACCCGAGCCGGGATAGTCTAAATAGACTCTGAAAACCGCCTGATTCCCGCGCGCCGATATCTCTTCAAGATACGGTTCAAGCCCCTCGCGGATAGTGTATTCGCCGCTGTCGGACATGAGCGCGGAGAGCGGAACATAGAACCACTCCATGCTGTAAGGCACGCTGTCGGCGGCGCCGCCCTGTTTATAGAACGGCATGAAGCCTTTGAGCGGATTGCCGACCGCCTGCTCATATTCAAAATTATAAGCTGCAAAACCCCCGATCGGCGATATGCACAGCGAAAGCCCGAGCAAAAGCACAAGCAGACGGGCAAAAAATTTCAAGAATCTTCTCATCGGTGTTTTCCTTTCAGTATATCTCAGAAGCGTCCTGCGGCAAATTTCTCACATGATTGAGATAGCCCATGCAGGCGGCCGCCTCGCGGTCATTATAGTAATAATCGAGCATG
>JBNMIN010000208.1:0-1403 GCA_050873305.1 Oscillospiraceae bacterium | reverse complement strand
GTCGCGAAAGAGCTTCATCGCCAATGTCTCGCACGAATTAAAAACCCCGATAGCCATTATTCAGGGCTACGCCGAGGGACTTAAGCTCGGCATAAACAGCGACCCCGAGGGCAGCGAGGAATACTGCGACATAATCCTCGAAGAGACCGGCAAGATGAACCGAATAGTCATGGAACTGCTGAATCTTGAAAAGCTCGAGAGCGGCTCATATGTCCCGACGCGTGAAAAGCTCGATCTGAGTGCGATGATAAAAGGTCAGCTTGCGGCGTTCTCGATGATGTTCAATGAAAACGGAATAAAGCTTATTGACCGCATCCCGGACGGATTGACCGTACACAGCGACGAGCGGACTATCCTGCTCGTGCTTCAGAACTTTCTGTCAAATGCCGTGTCGAATATCGGCGGCAAGAAGATAGTCCAGCTGACGGTTGAAGACAATCTGAACACATACAGAGTCAGCGTCTATAACTCCGGCGACCCGATAGACGAGGACGAGCTTGACAAAATATGGTACAGCTTCTACAAATCCTCAAAGAAGCGCAAGAACGAGGATTTCCATTTCGGGCTCGGTCTGCCGATAGTCAAAGCCATTCAGAAGCGGCTCGGCAGGGAGTGCGGCGTTGTCAACGAACACGGCGGCGTGCGCTTCTGGTTCGATGTGGATAAGTGAGCGAGGTTGAATAAACGGCTCAAAGATGATATAATTAAACGAAGAGTTCAACGCAAAGCGGCGATTCTATAAATATGGGAGATCTTGTTATGGCTATTAAAAACAGGAAAAAAAGAATAACGGCGAGGATATCGGCTCTGCTGCTTTCGGCGGCAATGCTCTGCTCCCTGAGCGCGTGCTCCGACCCCGTCGCCGTGACGAAGATAAAAGGCACGCCCACCGAGGCGGGTGCTGCGGAATCGACTCTGCTCCATTCCGTCGGCGATAAAGCCAATCTTCAGCAGGTCGGCAAATCCGGACTTATCGAGCTGCTCTTTGACGAGAGCACATATTCCGTCTGCGTCGCCGATCTTTCCCATGACGACAGTGAGAAGCTTTGGTCTGCGCTCCCGACTCAGGAGAACTCGGGTGCCGCAACGGCTACCCTTGAAATCGTCAGCGGAGACACGCTCTATAAGCTCAACACCCAGGATAACAGCGTGTCGTTCCAGAACGCCCAGTGCAGCTTTGCCGACGACGCCCTGAGCGTTGCTTATATCCTGACCCCCGACAGCGGTACGGCGCACAAAGAAAAATACGAAAAAGACGATATAGCCTTCAAGCTTGTTGTCAATTATCAGATAAAAGACGGCAGCGTCTATGTCAGCGCGAAGTATGAAAATCTCGTTGCGGATTCTGACGCAAAGCTCACGAAGCTCAGCCTTCTCAACTTCTTCGGCGCTTATTCCGAGCC
>JBNMIN010000207.1:0-1438 GCA_050873305.1 Oscillospiraceae bacterium | reverse complement strand
GTGCTACCGCGAGCCTGTCGCACCGTTCGTTTTCTGGGTGACCCGCGTGTCCTTTGACCCATATGAACTCATATTCGTGCTTTGAAAGCGCCTTGAGCAGCCGCTCCCACAGCTCGGGATTCAAAACCGGTTTCTTGTCGGATTTTTTCCACCCGTTCTTCTTCCAGTTCCATATCCAGCCTTTTAAAAACGCGTTCGCAACATACTGCGAGTCGGTGTATATCTTTATATCGCAGGGCTCCTTGAGCCTCTCGACCGCGCTTATGACCGCCGTGAGTTCCATGCGGTTGTTCGTCGTGTTCGCGTCGCCGCCGGACATCTCCGCCTCGTGCTCGCCGTAGCGCAGAACGGCGCCCCAGCCGCCGGGTCCGGGATTGCCCGAACACGCGCCGTCGGTGAATATCTCAACTTTTTTCAGTTCGCTCATATTTTACTCCGTTGTGTTATTTTAATTAATTCTATCACTAAGTCAGGTCAAAAACAAGGTGATTTTGCCGCCCCGCCGCACATTTATAAATGTGCGAAATTTCGGCTTAAAACAGCTCCCGGCAGGCAATAATAGGAATATCATATCTTCGGAGGGGTTATCATGTACAGCTACGATGCGGACTCGGCGGCTTTTATAAAACGGGCGCAGGGACTCACTGCGTCCGACTGCGCGAGAGCGGGTGCGGCGGTCGGCGCGGCTTTTGGGCGCGGCAGGGTAGGCGTCGCCTGCCGAAACGACGAATATTCCCGCGCCTGCGCCGACGCTGTGTGCGCGGGACTGCGTGTTTCCGGCGTCAATGCGTGGTCGTTCGGCGCGTCCTTTGAATCTCAGCTCTCGTTTCTTGTGCCGTTCTCGTCGCTCAATGCGGGCGTGTTCGTCTGCGCCGGGGAGGGGACGGTCAGCATCTTCGGCGAAAACGGACTGAGTGTGTCTGCGGCGCTCGGCAGAAAGGCAGCGGATTTCATGGAGACCAATCTATCTCCCGCGCCGTCGTGCGGTCGGCTCTTTGATATGTCCGCCATGGGTATGCTCTACCGCGACGAGCTGATGCGCCATGTGCCTTACGGCGTATCCGACTGCGCGATTCTCAGCTCGGATCCAATGATATCCACGCTCATAAACGACTGTATGCGCACCACCTCGAACGAACGCGCGCTGACCCTCAGAATAAACCGCAGGGGTACGAGCCTTAGCGCATATACTGAAAAGACCGGAGTCGTGCCGTTTGTCAAGCTAATCGCCCTCTGCGGAATGTACGAGCTCGAGAGCGGGCGGGATATCTCCGTCCCTTATGATTCTCCCGCATTTCTCGATGACCTCGCGCGGAGCTACGGCAGGACGGCTTATCGCTATCTCTCCGCCCCATCGGACGGCTCGGACAGTGTTGCGCGCCGTCTCGCGGCGCGTCAGTTCTGGTCTCGCGATGCACTGTTCACCGCGGCAAAGCTC
>JBNMIN010000206.1:0-1467 GCA_050873305.1 Oscillospiraceae bacterium | reverse complement strand
TTGATGTTTATTCCGTCATAGCGTATCTTGCCGTCCGCTATGTCATAGAAGCGGTTTATTAAGTTTGTTATCGTGGTCTTGCCCGCTCCGGTCGCGCCGACGAAAGCTACCTTCTGACCCGGCTCTGCGTAGAGCGTGATATCGTGAAGGACTTCCTTTTCGGGCGTGTAGCCGAAATCGACATGGTCGAGCACGACCTGACCCTCAAGCTTTGTATAAGTCAGAGTGCCGTCGCCGTGGGGATGCTTCCACGCCCACATTCCGGTGTGCTCCTTGACTTCGACTATCTCTCCGTTCTCCTCTTTTGCATTTACAAGGGTAACATATCCGTCATCGGGCTCGGGCTCTTCGTCCATGAATGTGAAGATTCGCTCAGCACCCGCGAGGGCGTTTACAATCGAGTTGAACTGGTTCGACATCTGGGATATCGGGTTTATGAAGTTGCGTGAGAGCACGAGGAACGAGGCTATCATGCCGAGAGACAGCGTGTTGACGCCGGTCAGCCCGAGATTCTTCGTGCCGGCGATAGCCATATACGAGCCGATAACGGCGAGCAGGATATACAGAAAATATCCGAACGCGTTCGTCATGGGCATCATCGAAGTCGCGTGACCGTTTGCGCTCGCGGCGTTGTGCTCCCATTCGGTGTTGCGCTGCTTCATCTCTTTCTTCGACTGCTCTTCGTGGCAGAAGACTTTTATGACCTTCTGACCGTTTATCATCTCTTCGATATATCCGTCAAGGTCTGCAAGGGATCTCTGCTGGGCTACGAAATACGCGCCGCTCTTGCCGACGACTTTCTTGATTATCTGCATGATAAAGAACAGCGATACGCACACAACGAGCGTCAGACCGACGCTGATATAGAGCATGCAGCAGAACACCGCCGCGACGGTGAACGCCGAAGAAATCAGCTGACCCATCGACTGCGCGAGCATCTGGCGCAGGGTATCGGTATCGTTGGTGTAGAGGCTCATCGTGTCGCCGTGGGTGTGCGAATCGAAATATCTTATCGGCAGGCGCTGCATCTTCTCGAACATCTCGTCGCGTATGGTCTTGAGCGTTCCCTGAGCTATGGTGACCATGCGGCGGTTATAGATAAGCGTCGAGAGCGTGCCGATGAGATAGATAACCGCCATGGTTATCAGCGCGCGAATGAAGCCGGAGAAGTCGGGCGAGGACTGACCGACCATCGGGGTTATATAGTCGTCGATAAGCGTCTGGAGGAACATCGACGACGCCGCGCCCGCAACCGCGCTGAGCAGGATGCAGATTGTGACGAGAATTATCGTGCCTTTATAATTTTTGAGATAAGAGAGCAGACGTTTGAGCGTTTTCTTGTCGAGCTTTCTGGGCTGCATTCCGGGTCCGCCGGGCATGCCCTTGGGTCCGCCGTGCATAGGCATAGGCTTACTCATCGTCGTTTCCTCCCTTCTGCTGGGATTCATAAACTTCGCGATAGATATC
>JBNMIN010000205.1:0-1494 GCA_050873305.1 Oscillospiraceae bacterium | reverse complement strand
GGCATATTCCCGATAACCGTTCTGATAGAGTATATCCTCGGCATCAGAGTCTCCGCCGAACAATCGGAGATAGTCTGGCGCGTGAGCAAGCTCGAAAAGCACGGCATAAAGAGACTGCCGACCGGCAGGGATTCGTATGTCACGCTTATGTGCGAAGAGAGAAATTCCGAAAACGAAAAGCCCGAGATAACTGTCGAGAGCGACAAGCCGATAAAGGTGAAAGTTATCTACGGCGAGGATTGGCAGTTTTCGTTTGATGTCTGACGGAGGCGCGGATGAAACTCAGGGTTGATTTCAAAAACACCGTCGGCATGATAAAGCCGATGAACGCCGTCAACAACGGTCCGATATATACAAAAAATGCGGATCAGAATCTGACTAACCTGCCCGATTTCAAAGAGGCGAATATCCCGTTCGTCAGAACGCACGATTCGTCGATATGCTACGATTACGGCGGCGAGCACACGGTCGATATACATAATATATTCACTGATTTTGACGCCGATCCGTATTCGCCGGAGTCCTATGATTTCACGCTGACTGATATGTATCTTGACGGCATCACGCACGCCGGAGCGCAGGTGTTTTACCGCCTCGGCAGCAAGATCGAGCATTGGCCGAAGCACTACGGCATCATGCCGCCGAAGGACTATCAAAAATGGGCGGTTGTCTGCGAGCACATCATAATGCATATGAACGAGGGCTGGGCGGACGGCTATCATATGGGCATTGAATATTGGGAGATATGGAACGAGCCGGACTTCAACGACAAGTGCTGGACGGGAACGCCCGAGGAGTTCTATGACTTCTTCGCCACGGCGGCGAAGCATCTCAAATCAAGATTCCCGTCGCTGAAAATCGGCGGTCCCGCGGTCTGCGGCTACAATGAAAAATGGCTCATTCCGTTCTTTGAAAAGATGCAAAACGAGAATGTGCCGATGGATTTCTATTCATGGCACCGCTATGGCTCGGAGGTAAGCGATTTCACGGACGACGCGCGACGCCACCGCGCTCTGCTCGACAGATACGGCTACACGGACACCGAGAGTATACTCAATGAGTGGAACTATGTCTGCGGCTGGAGCGGCGACGAATGGCGCCGGAGCATCGAGACGGAGATTTCGCAGAAAGGCGCGGCGTTCATTTCAGCCGTTATGACTGCCTGCCAGCATGAAAAGACCGATATGCTCATGTACTATGACGCGCGGATAAACGCGAGCATGAACGGGCTGTTCAAGCCCGGAACCTTCGGCAGGCTCAAGGGTTATTATCCCGTCAAAGCATGGGGCGAATTGCTCTCGCTCGAAAACGAGTGCGCCGTCAGCTGCGATGTGCCGGATATCTATTCGGCTGCGGCGGCGGACGGGGAGAACCCGATGCTGCTCGTCACATACTATACCGATGCCGCTGCGCCTCTGCCGCGCACATTCAGGGTAGAAACGGGCGAAGACAGGCTCTATACTATTTGTATGCTCGATGAGGAGCACGACATGG
>JBNMIN010000204.1:0-1511 GCA_050873305.1 Oscillospiraceae bacterium | reverse complement strand
TTCGTAAGCTCGATGAGCGGCATCGACGACGCCAAAACAGCCGTCAAGGGACTTGACAGCGCCATGGGCTATATCCGCCGCGAGGTCGGGCACAGATTAGGTCTGCGCAAGACCCCGGAGCTCAAGTTCGTCGCCGACGACTCGATAGAGCACGGCATGAATATCGCCCGTATGCTCGATGATCTGAAGGAAGATGAAGATGCGAATTGACATTGCCCGCGCGGCAGAACTGCTGCGCGAAAACGATGATATACTCGTGCTGTGCCACGCTCATCCGGACGGCGACACGCTCGGCTGCGGCTATGCGCTGATGCATATGCTGCAGTCGCTCGGCAAACGCTGCCGACTCGAATGTGCGGATGAAATAGCCCCGAAATACAGCTTTATGGCGGAGGGACTTGAAATTTTCGGCGATTTTGAACCGAAGTTCATAACCGCAGTCGATGTGGCGGATATAAAGCTGCTCTCCGACGAATCGGCGGAGAAGTACAGCGGCAGAGTCGACCTTTGCATCGATCACCACGGCTCGAACACCGAATACGCGAAGGAGTTCTGCGTTGACTCCACCGCCGCGGCGTGTGCGGAGATACTCTGCCCGCTTGCCGACGAGCTCGGAGTCGGGATAACCCCCGCGATAGCGAACTGCCTATATACCGGCATTTCAACGGACACGGGCTGCTTCAAATTCTCGAACACGACTGCCCGCACGCATATTCTGGCCGCAAGGCTCATGGAGTGCGGCGCGGAGATATCCGAGATAAACCGCGTGTTCTTCGAGACGAAGAGCCTGAGCTATGTTCAGCTCGAACGCCTTGCGCTCGATTCGCTGAAGATGTATTTTGACGGCCGCTGCGCGGTGATTACAATAACGCAGGATATGTTCGCAAAGAGCGGCGCGGACGACAGCGAGACCGACGCCATCACCGGACTTTCGCGCCAGATAGAGGGCGTGGAAGCGGGAATCACTCTCAAAGAGGGCAAGGACGGCACATTCAAGATTTCCGTCCGTACTCACGCGCCGATAGATGCCTCGGCGATATGCAAGGCGCTCGGCGGCGGCGGACATGTCAGAGCCGCGGGCTGCCGTATCAGAGGCAGCCGCGACGAAGCGGAAAGACTTGTGCTTGAGCAGGTCGAGAAAGCTCTCAGCGTAAATGAATAAAAATACCGGCTGTTTGATACAGCCGGATTTTTTACTTTTCGATATCAATCTTTGCCTTTGCGAGCGACACTTCCCACGGGTCGTGAGTAATGAGAATGACGGGCTTTGTCTTTGCAAAGTCCTCGACGAGCTTCACTATCCGCCCGCGCAGCTCGGTGTCCAGCCCTTTGAACGGCTCGTCGAGCAGGAGGATATCCGCGTCGAACGCCAGCGCCCGCGCCAATGCCACTCTGCGGCACATTCCGCCGCTGAGCTCGGCGGGCTTTTTGCTTAACGCATCCGAAAGCTCGACTTTTTCGAGCATCTCTTTTGCGCGCTCCTTTGAGCACACAGCGGCAACATTGTCGAG
>JBNMIN010000203.1:0-1517 GCA_050873305.1 Oscillospiraceae bacterium | reverse complement strand
TCGGTAAAGCTAGATGACTTCTATGCCTCCGATGCATCCGATGACGAGTAAAATCGCGCATAGCTGCGTTGTGAGAACCGTGCCCGTTCGGTCACGCACACAAAGTGCGCTCCCTCGCGTGCAGAACCTCACGCCTTGCTCTGCACAATTTTCTTTCGTCATCTACCCCGAACGGATTTTGTGACGAGTAATTTTGCGCGATACTGCGTTGCACGAACCTGTGAATTCAGTCACGCTGTAGGGGCGGATATCATCCGCCCGCGGTTCAGAACCGTGCGCCTTGTCTCACACAAAATTCTTTCGTCATCTACCCTGAGCGGATTTGACGACGAGTAAAATCGCGCATAGCTGCGTTGCGAGAACCGTGCCCGTTCGGTGACCGCTGTAGGGGCGGATATCATCCGCCCGCGAACCGGTGTGAATTCAGTCACGCTGTATGGTCTCATATAATCGCCCGATTTTGGCTCCCCTGCAGGGAAGCCGAGACTGAGGGGTTAAAACGATGCATGCCGATTGGTGTATCTATTAAATGATTCTGCGTCTGAAAACGCTATCCCCGGCGCGCCGTGCGCCGTTTGAAATAAAAAATTCACTTAAAAGGATTGATTTGGAAAATGAATAAAAAAGAAAGAAACGAGGAAAGCAAGAAGAACAAGGAGTTCTTCGAAGCCGTGAAACTGCTCAGCAAGGACACCGGCGTCACCGTTGACGCGATGTGCGAGAGCATCCAGAATGTCCTCATCGGCGCGCTGAAAAAGGAATATAACAACAAGGACATCGTCTTCTGCGATGTCGACGCCGACAAGGGCGAGTTCCGCGTTTATCTGCGCAAGACCGTCGTGTCCGAGATATCCGATCCCGACACCGATCTGCTCGTCGAGCAGGCTCAGCAGTATAAGAAGGGCGCAATGCCCGGCGATATCGTTGAGATTCCCGTCGAGACCGCAAAGGTCAGCAGAATAACCGCCGAAAAGGGCAAACATATGCTCCGCCAGGCTATCCGCGAGGCAGAGCAGGGTCAGCTCCGCAGCGAGCTTGAGAGCCACAATCAGGAGATCATCACCGTCACCGTCCAGCGCGTTATCCCCGAGTCGGGTGATGCGGTCGTCAGCCTCGGCAAGACCGAAGCCGTGCTCTACAAAAGCGAGCAGCTCCCCGACGAGGTGCTTCAGCCCAACGATATTATCAAAGTCTATGTCGCCGGCGTTCGCAGCACAGATAAGAACACCCGCGCAACCATTTCGAGAACCCATCCCGGTCTCGTCAGAAGACTGTTTGAAGAGGAAGTTCCCGAGATATTCGACGGCACCGTTGAGATAAAGGCGGTCGCCAGAGAGGCCGGTTCCAGAACGAAGATGGCAGTTTACAGCGCAGATCCGGATGTCGATCCCGTCGGCGCATGCATCGGTCCGCGCGGCGCGCGTGTCGGCAAGATAGTCGACCTGCTCGGCGGCGAGAAGATCGATATAGTCAAGTACAGCGATGTGCCCGAGGAGTTTATCGCGGCCGCGCTCGCT
>JBNMIN010000202.1:0-1573 GCA_050873305.1 Oscillospiraceae bacterium | reverse complement strand
TCCACAATAGCCTTGCCAAGCGGATGCTCCGATAGCTGCTCCGCCGAGGCGGCGAGGCGATATATCTCATTTTCCGCTATGCTATTTGAAACGCTCCTGACCGCAACGACCTCGGGCTTGCCGCAGGTCAGGGTTCCGGTCTTGTCGAAGGCGATAATTTTAGCCTTTGCGAGCCGTTCGAGCGCATCACCCTCGCGCACAAGAAATCCGTGCTTTGTCGCGTTGCCTATCGCCGCCATTATCGCCGTCGGCGTTGCGAGCACAAGGGCGCAGGGGCAGAACACAACGAGAATCGTTACTGCGCGGATTATCTGACCGCTGATAAGCCAGGTGAGTGCGGCGGCGGTCAGCGCGATAATAACTATCCATGTCGCCCAGCGGTCGGCAATGCCTACTATCTTCGCCTTGCCCGCGTCCGCGGACTGCACGAGGCGTATCATGCGCTGAATGGAGCTGTCCTCGCCGACCTTTGTCGCCTCCATCTCGAATGCGCCGAACTGATTCACCGTTCCGCTCGACACATCGTCGCCGACGGTTTTATCTACCGGCAGGGATTCGCCCGTCATGACAGCCTGATTTATCGAGGTTCGCCCGGACACTATAACGCCGTCCACCGGGACGCTCTCGCCCGGGAGAACGCGGAGCCTGTCGCCGACTCGAACCTCTTCGGCGGGTATTGTCTCTTCCCCGCCGTCTCTGAGCACGCGCGCCGTCTGCGGAGTCAGATGCACAAGCTTCTCGATTCCCGCTCTCGCCCTCGCCACCGTCAGCTCCTCGAGCAGAGCGCCGAGCTGCATGATAAACGCGACTTCACCCGCGGCAAAAATCTCGCCGATGCAGATAGACGCTATGAGTGCCATGGAGACGAGCACATCCGCCTTTATGTCAAACGCCGTGACCAGCCCTATAACCGCTTCGAGAACGATTGGCAGACCGCACAGGATAATTGCGATCCACGCCATGTCAAACGGAAACGGTTTGAATTTGAGCAGACTGCAAATGACGGCGGCGCCGGATATCACAAGGAACGCGATATCCTTTTTTATTCCGCCGAGCCCCAACAGCCGCTCCAGCTTTTCTGTTACCCGTTTCATATCTATGTCTCCTTTTATACCATAGGGGGTATGCCTATAGTATACATATAGGGGTATAGGTTGTCAAGAGAGATAAATAAAAAAATCAGCCCGAAAAAGGCTGATTTTCCGAAATTACTGCATATTTGCAAAGCGTTCGACGGCTTTTGTGAAGCCCTCTATCGTCTTTTCCGCGTCGCCGTGCTCGATGCCGTCCTTGACGCAGTGCTTGATATGACCCTCCAAAACAACCTTTCCGCAGCCGTTGAGCGCGGACTTTGCGGCGCTTATCTGAGAGAGTACATCCTCGCAGGGCACATCCTCATCGACCATGCGGTCGATAGCCTGAACCTGTCCAATTATTTTTTTCAGTCTGCGGTGCAGATTTTCCGCATCCATGCATTGCTTCATAACGCTTTACCTCCATACCGTTAGGGGTATGAGTAATTATAACCCCGGGCGATAAAAAAGTCAACCTGACAAATCAGAGCGCCGTGCCC
>JBNMIN010000201.1:0-1585 GCA_050873305.1 Oscillospiraceae bacterium | reverse complement strand
GAATATGCCTTTGTGAGCTGGGATGCGAAAATATTATAGTTATACAGGGATATCGGCAGATAGCTGAAAGTGCTGAGCTGGCTTATCATATGCGCCGCAACAAATTTGTCTTCCCCGCGGCTGTATCCCCTGTAGAAATCTGCATCGAAATTATAGGAGAATGCGCTTCGCTTTATGCACTTGCAGCAAAGGGAGTTGAATCTTGAGGAGAGCAGCAGTTCCCAAAGCTCGCGCTTGTTGGTTTTGTCAAATATCTTTTTTGTGTCAAAAAGCTTTTCCTGCACGGCAGTGCCGTCCGAAAAGCTCTTGCTGAAGTCGAAAAACACCATGTCGCAGCGGCTTTTTTGAATCTCTTCATTAATGACTGCAAAAATTTCTTTGCTCACCGTGTCGTCCGAATCGAAGACGATAAAATAGTCCCCGCGCGCGTTCTCGAACGCGGTCTTCCGCGCGAGAAACACGCCTTGATTCTCCGTGTGAATGACGCGCACGCGGCTGTCTTTTTCTGCGTATTCGTCGCAGATGCTGCCGCTTTTATCCGTCGAGCCGTCGTCGATTATAAGCAATTCAAAATTTTCATAGTTCTGATTGAGAACTGAATCCAGACATTCGCGAAGATATTTTTCGGTGTTGTATACGCACACCGCAGCAGTAAAAAATACAGACATATTTATATACTATCCTCCGTCAGATGTCCGCGCAGCAGCATTTCGAGCGGCGCTTCTGCTTGCTGTGCTCATCGCGCAGGGTGCTGTCTATGGCTATTCTGCGGATGATATCCTTGACGGTTATGTCAAGCTCACTGTTTTCGGAATAGTCCGCCGCAAAGGCGAAGTCAACGCGGTTGTGATAGAGCAGGTCGCTCACGCCCTCGAGCTGGCGCGGTTCGTTGTTGTGGACGGCTATTGAATATCCGCCGTATGCCTTGACCATCTTCATGCACGGTACATCGGAGAGCCCATCGCCGATATAGAGCATATTGGAAAACGGCACGCGGCGCTTGTTGTCTGGGGTCGAGCGGTTGAGATCTTTATCGTTAGAAACATCGAGCACGCCTTTGTTTATGCGGTAGACAAACTGGGTCTTTGAAGTATAATTGACGGCGGTCTTCGGCCAGACTGCCTCGCCGTTTTCGCCGTAAAGGAACTCGCAGGCGAAAATTTCTTTGAAGCATTTGCCTATTTCGGACCCCTCGATTATCTCTTTGAGCCCCGAAGAGAGGACATAGTGCTCGACGGTCACGCCGTTTTCGCTGCCGAAGCGGTTGAGACGGTCGAACCAGTCGGGCAGACCTTTATACAGCTCTATCGCGCGTCCGCACTCCATGACGCTTTTGCGCGTCAGCGGAATCCCGCACTCCTGCGATTTTTTTATCATGATGTACATATAGGACAGGATTTTGTCCATATGCTCTTCCTCGGCGTAGCTGTTGGCGAGTCCCCAGAAGTCCGCGGGCTCCATGCCAACGCTCGGAATGAACTGATATTCCTGCATATCCTTTGTGCAAAGCGTGCGGTCGAAGTCATAGAGTATCGCCGCAACAGGTCTTTTTCCAGCCAATTAAGACACCTCCGCAGTTATACAT
>JBNMIN010000200.1:0-1639 GCA_050873305.1 Oscillospiraceae bacterium | reverse complement strand
GCTTATATCATCACCGCTATCCGCATAGCGCACGATATCAGCGATGTCCTCGCTCAGATAAACGCGGTCATCTCGTTCATCAACGGGCTGAAATAAAAATTATAACAAAGCGCGAGCGGCATAACCGAAGTTATGCCGCTCTTTTTTTTGCTTTTATTTACCCGATAAGCTCGGCAACATACAGACTCTCATATGTGAATCCGACGGGAGATGTATATTTCCCGAGGTCGATGAGCACAGCCTCTTTATTCCCCTTGAATTCATAGACTTTCATGCCGTTGACCTCACCGAGATAAGCTCCCTTTTCGGGTTCGGGACAGCTGAACGCTGCTTCGCTCACTATCCCGTATTTTTTGCCGCGAATCTCAAAAATGCCGTCCAGTATACAGTCATAACGCAGAACCGTGCCGTTTATTTTATCCCCGACGCTCTGTTCCATGGGGATATTTTTCAGCGAATAGACGGCAATATCTGCGCCGTTTACTTTTTCGTGGTGCAGCGTCCCCAAATCGGAATCCGAAAGTTTAGTGTCATCTCCCACAATTTTGTACAATTTGTGGTTCCAGACTTTATACACCGGGATAAAGACACCCATACTGCTGTCGCCGCCGGTCGAAGAAGACGAAGTCGTTCCCCCCGCAGCCTGCGGAATCGTTTCGCCGATAACACTTTCGGGCTCTCCCGCTCTGTCTGTCACGATTTGAGCATCCTGTTCCGTGTCGTTTTCGGTGTTCAGAAGCGAATCGGAAGCGGGAAGCTTCGGGCTTTTGTTGACTGCTAAAGCACAGACGAGAACCACGCAAGCCGCAATGCACGCCGCTGCGGCATACCAAGCCGTTTTCGGTCGCCTTTCGGGTTTGCCGCTCCGAGTATTTTGAATCGGCTGATTTTTAATTTTGTCCCACACCTCTTCCGGGGCAGTAAAATCCATTGATTTTTTCATGAAATCTTCCGTTGATTTACGCCTCATCCGTATGCACTCCTTTTCGTTCGAAATAACGCTTCAGTTTTCTGATGGCGTATCCGTATTTTGAACGGACGGACAAATAAGGGATGTTCAAAGCCTTGGCTATCTCTGTCTGCTTCAGACCCGAATACAGATACAGCGACACTATCATCTGCTCAGTTTCGCTCAATGTTTTCATGGCTTCCAGAACAAGCAGCGCATTTTCGGTCTGTTCAAGCCCGTTTGCATCGGTCGGCAGCAAATCAAGGCTGTCATTATCGACGACCGAAAATTTTGCGTTTGCTTTCATGCAGTCCATGCAGCAGTTGCGCGCAATGGCGAAAATCCATGCCCTCGCATTTGTGCCGGGCTTATAGCCGCAGGCTGACTGAATAATGTTCAAAAAAGTCTCCGCTTCGATATCCTCCGCGAGATGGCGGCTGCGAACCAATGACAGCGCAAACCGAAAGACCGGGTCTTTCATTTCAACATATAATCGGCTCAGGGCTTCTCTGTTTCCCGCGGCGATCTCGCAAATACACAGATCCAACTGCTTGCCTGTCATCGAATTCACTTCCCTTCTTTGTCTTTCACCTATATATCCGTTTGAATGGGCGTAATGCATAAAAAATTTTTGGCTTTTTATCAACACGGATTGCGGCATTTTATAAAAATATCCCGCCGGGCAAAACT
>JBNMIN010000199.1:0-1662 GCA_050873305.1 Oscillospiraceae bacterium | reverse complement strand
GTTGAGATGTCCGTAGCCGCGCACGGCTTTCCACATCTCCCAGGGCTTCGCCTTTCTGAGAAGCTCATATTCTTCAACGACCGGGATGTGCTCAAACAGCAGAGCGGGCAGGGGAACGCCGTTGTTTTTCTTGCGCAGCTTCGCCGCGTTTCGATCGTACCAGTCTATCTGATCCTTGTGAACGACATCGTAGTATGAAATCTCTTTGTCATAGAAAATATTGTTCGAGTCCATGAACCAAAGATTGAATTCCGGCTTGCCGCTCTTGCCTAAAATGGGTATGTAATAGTTCGAATATCCCGTGATATCCTCGTCGCATCGGCGGGTCACGCAGTATTCGGTGTTCACGAAAATCTCCGTCTGCTCCTCTTCGAGCCCGGAGTCGTGGTCGTGGTTGCCCATTATCGTCGCGAACGGAATCTTGCGCTCGACAACGGGGGCGATGAGCCGCTCGAACTGCCTCTTGAACGACTCCATGCCGATGTCGTCGCGCGACGCCGCGCATATGTCGCCCATATAAACCGCAAGATCGGGCTTGAGCGCGTCGAGCGCGGTCTCGTGGAATTTCAGCGTGTCCGCACGCTTCGCTCTGCCCTTTTCCGAGCTGACATCATCGTTCTCATGCGGGTCGCCGAAGAGCAGGATTTTGAACTCTCCGTCCTCGTTGAATCTGAATTGCTTGTCGTACATCTCAGTGCTCCTTATCTGAAAACGGCTTCTCTTATCGCCTCGCTCACCGTGGGGTGGGGGAATGCCGTATTTTTAATTTCTTCAACGGTCATTTTATTTGCGAGCATCGCCGCCGCGCCGTATATCAGCTCCGACGCGTTGCCGCCCGCGATGCGAACTCCGAGCAGCCTGCCGCTTATATTTTCTGATATTATCTTGCAGAATCCGTCCTGCCCGCCCTCGGCGAAAAATCTTCCGCTCGAGCGCAGCGGCGCTTCGCCGCAAACGGCGTCAATGCCTTTTGCGAGCGCACTTTCGAGCGTCTCGCCGATCGATGCCGCCTCGGAAAAAGTGAACACGACCTGCGGAATTGCAAGATAGTCTATCTCGTCAGTCCTGCCGAGAATATTGTTTATCGCCGCTGCCGATTCGCGGTATGCTGCGTGAGCCGACATGGCTTTTTCGTTTGCGTCTCCGGCGGCATAAACGCCGGGAACGGCAGTTTGCATATGATTGTCTGTGTTGAGATTTTCAAGCCCGATGTTTTCGATTCCGAGCCCGTCATAACACGCCGCTCTGCCAGATGCGTTTATTATGATATCCGCTTCGGCTGTCTTTTCTTTTCCGCGCGCGTCGGTGTATTTAATGCTCCCGCCGCCTGCCGAAACGGCTCTGCACGAAGTGAAAATATCTATCCCGCTTTTTTTAAGACTGCGCCGCAAAAATGCGCTTATGTCTTTGTCCATAGTCGGGGTGATTCTCTCCGCCTGCTCGATTACAGACACCCTGCACCCGAGCGCATTCAGATATTCCGCCGCTTCGAGCCCCGATGCCCCGCCGCCTATAATCACGGCGCTTTTCGGTATTGTGTCAAGATTATATACATCGCTCACATCTGTGATATCCGCGCCGGGAATTTCAAGCTTATTTGGCTTCGAACCCGTGCAGATGAGCAGATTTTTTGAATATATATCATCTTTACCTGCGGCGGTT
>JBNMIN010000198.1:0-1716 GCA_050873305.1 Oscillospiraceae bacterium | reverse complement strand
CTCCGCGGGATACCACCAGAGCTCCTCGCCGACAAGCTGTTCGCGCTCGCCGAGCGACTTGTCAGTGTTCGACAGCTTTCTGAGCATAACCGTTGCGCCCTCTTTCTGCTGCGACTGCGTCGCAACATAGGAGCCATCCCACATGCGCCTCGGGACTACGCTGAACTCCGATTTTCTCGCCCTGCCAAACTCGTTGCCTATCCAGCGGACATCGGGTCCGCAGTTCGCGATTATCGCGCCGGGCTGAAGACGCCTGATGAGTTCATAATACCGCTCCCAGTCATAGCGCTGCCTGCGTCCGTTTTTGCCCTCGCCGCACGCGCCGTCGAACCAGAAGCAGAAAATATCGCCGTAATTCGTGCAGAGTTCAGTGAGCTGATTGCAGAAATAGTCGTTGTATTCCTCGGTACCGTAGGTGCTCTCGTGCCTGTCCCACGGCGAGAGATATATGCCGAACTTGAGCGAATATTTTTTGCACGAATCGGCGAGCTGCTTTACAAGGTCGCCCTTGCCGTCCCTGTACCCCGTCGCCGCTATTGTGTGATCGGTATATTTGCTCGGGAACAGGCAGAAGCCGTCGTGGTGCTTCGCGGTGAAAATAACGCCGGTGCTGCCCGTGCTCTTTATTCTGCGCGCCCACTCGTCGGTGTCGATATCCTTGAGAGTGAAAACGGACGGGTCTTCTTTTCCGTTGCCCCACTCTCTGCGGGTGAAAGTGTTGAGCCCGAAATGGATGAAATTATAGTAGCCCATGCGCTGGAGCTCTATCTGCCGCTCGGACGGCACTACTGAAGTTATGCGGTCGAGGAACTCCGCGCTGTTGATATTCTCTGTCATGGCAATATTCCTTTCGGATTCATCTGACATTTATATTATTGCAGTTCTGCGTCTTTATCTTTTCGCCGGAAAACTTATTGTTCTCGACCAGTATATCATCTGTCGCTTTCGCGCTGATGCAGCAGCCCTTATATGACTTGAACTCATTGCCGATTATCTTTATATTCTTATGCACCGCGCCCTCGTATCGGCTGTTCTCGGGCTTGATAAGAATAGGCGTTTCGCCGCAATAATCGAAGACATTGTTTTCTATCGTAACATCGCGGCACATCCCGCTCTCGTACCAGTTTTTCGCGTCATCAGAGAGCAGTATGCCGCTCATGGTCGTGCTGACAAAATGATTGTTTTTGACATTCACCTTGCCGCGCGTGGTGATGAGCAGTCCGCGCGTAATTATGCGGGTCAATGTGTTGCCGACGAAATCGAGATCCGGGCATGCACTGATATCCTCTATCGCCATGCCGACCTGCGCGCCCTCAACAGAGCTCAGGGTCAGTTTGATATCATAGTTGTTGACAAGCTCGCTTTTTTCGATAACCGCCTGCCCCTTTTCGAGCATTGTGTCGGGGTTGATAAACGCGACGGTGTCGCCGACTCTCAGCGGATCAAAGCCGTAGGTCTGCGGATGCATGAAGCGGACGGTCATATCTCTGCCGCTGATGTCAATTATTTTAAAATGCACGCCGTGGACATTGAGGCAATCGTCGCCCGCGCCGCTGAAATAGCTGTTTTTGACGGTCATCTGACCGCGGCACATGCAAAGCTGGATAAAATCGGCAACGGAAGCCAAAAGCCTTGCGGAGCCCTGCTCGGGCGAAAAATCGACGCTGTCAACGGTCAGATTTTCGCTGTCCTGCACGACGAGTGCCAGAGAATAAT
>JBNMIN010000197.1:0-1800 GCA_050873305.1 Oscillospiraceae bacterium | reverse complement strand
TTCACTTTTTCGAGCGCATTTATGAGTTCGTCGTCAGAAGCATTCGGACGAGCCATGAGCAGGTTGTCCCTGACAGTTCCGGCGAATATATAGCTGTTGAAATTGACGGCGGTTATGTTATCCATTAGCGCTTTTTCATCGATATCTCTTATCTCGACGCCATCTATCTTTATGCTCCCTTTGTAGCCTTTTGTTGTGCCGCAGATAAGAGAAGCTATCGTGCTCTTTCCGCAGCCGGACTCGCCGACGACGGACACAAGGCTGTTCTTCGTGATATCTGCCGAGATGCCGTTGAGCACGGTCTTTTCGCCGTCATAAGAGAAGGTTACGTTTTCGAGCTTTATATCGCTGTCGAAGTTCTCGGGTATCTGCGTCCCCTGCTCGTCCTCGGGAGTATCGAGAAGCTTAAAGAGCTTGTCACTCGCCGCCATGCCGTTCATCGCAACATGGAAGAACGAGCCGAGCAGGCGCAGGGGCAGGAAGAAATCCGCGGCGAGCATAATAATAAGGAACGCCTGCGGGAGCGTTATCGTGCCGTTTGCCACCTGACATACCGCGATGACAACGCCGACTGCGCTGCCCGCATATGCGACGATATCCATGACGCTGACGGAGTTCAGCTGCATTGTGAGCACCTTCATTGTGATGCGTCTGAACTCCTCCGCCTTTTCATTCATCTCGACATTCTTTCGCTCGTCCGCCTGATAGACTTTGAGAGTCGTGAGACCCTGAATATTTTCGAGGAACGTGTCGCCGAGGTTGACATACACTCCCCAGTATTTGCTGAGCAGGCGTTTGGCGATCTTCTGCACCGCGACTATCGAAAGCGGAATCAGCGGCACGCAGATAAGAAGCACGAGCGAGGCTTTCCAGCTGACAAAAGAGAGCACCGCAAAGAGCGTTATCGGCGCGAGCATCGCAAAGAAGAACTGCGGCAGATATTTGCCGAAATAAAGCTCGAGCTGATCGACGCCCTCGACAAAGACCTGGAGCACCTCGGAGGTCGAAACTTTTTCATGATACGACGCGCCCATGCGGGTAAGCTTTTTGTACATCTTTTCGCGCAGGACTTTTTTCACCTGAGCCGACGCCAGAAAAGATGTCTTTGAGCTGCACACCCCGCAGACATAGCGCACTGCCATAACTGCGGCGATGCCTATGATATAAGGCAGAAGCACGCTAACCGTCATGGTCGCGCCGCCCAAAATAAGCTCAAGAATATGTGCGAAAATAAACATCATCACGATATTCGCGCAAAGCCTTATCCACTGCGCAAGCACCGTAAGGGCAATATACTTCTTGGAGGAAGGCACCTGCCCTATGAGTCTTGTTTTTATCATCTAATCACTCCCCAATGATTTTGAACTGTTTATTGAGATAGCTGTCGGCGAGACTTCCGTCTCCCTGTTCGGCTATTTTTCCGTTGTCCATTATGAGCGCCCTGTCAGCCATAGCGGCGGCACACCTGCGGTCGTGAGTAACGGTGACGACCGTGCAGCCGTTTTCACGGTTCAACTTATTGACAGCCGAGACTATGCGCTCAAGATTATTATAATCCTGTCCGACTGTGGGCTCATCGAGGAACAGCACTTCCGGCTCGCCCGCGCATATCGCAGCGAGACCCGCGCGGCGTTTCTGCCCCTCCGAAAGGGACTGCGGATGCCTGTTTTCAAGTCCCGAGAGACCGAATGCCTCTATCATCTCCCGCGCCTTCTGCTCCGATGACGCTCTGAAAGAGACCTCGGCGAGCAGCGTCGGCATGAAGAGCTGATAAGTCGGATACTGATAGACAAAGCCGAC
>JBNMIN010000196.1:0-1829 GCA_050873305.1 Oscillospiraceae bacterium | reverse complement strand
TTAATCGGCTTTTGAGATTTAAAATAGGAGGATAAGTGGACTTGAACGCAGCAATCGAACTGAAAAATATTTCAAAAAGCTTCGGAAGCATCGTTGCCAACAAGGATGTATGTCTGACCGTCAACCGCGGCGAGATACTCTCCATTCTCGGCGAAAACGGCTCAGGAAAAACAACGCTGATGAACATGATCGCCGGAATTTACTATCCGGATCACGGTCAGATTTTCATCGACGGCAAAGAGGTGGTCATCCGCTCCCCCAAAGACGCGCTTGACTACAAAATAGGTATGGTCCATCAGCATTTCAAGCTCGTGGACGTGTTCTCCGCAACGGAGAATATCATCCTCGGTCTTGACGAGGGCAAATTCAATGTCAAAAAGTCTGCCGAGCGCATAAAAAAGATAAGCGAGCAGTACGGCTTTGACATCGACCCGAACAAGAAGATATACGAGATGTCCGTCTCCGAAAAGCAGACCGTTGAGATAATCAAGGTGCTTTACAGAGGCGCGGACATCCTTATTCTTGACGAGCCCACCGCCGTTCTCACTCCGCAGGAGACGCTCAAGCTCTTTGACGTCCTGCGCCGCATGCGCGACGACGGCAAGGCTATCATAATCATCACCCATAAGCTCCACGAGGTGCTCTCCCTCTCCGACCGCGTATCGGTTCTCAGAAAGGGCGAATACATCGGCACGGTCAACACCGCAGAGACGAACGAATCAGAGCTTACAGAGATGATGGTCGGCAAGAAGATAAGCCTCAACATCGACCGCAGCGATCCGGTTGACCCTGTGGACAGGCTCGTTGTCAGGGACATCAGCTGCATCAACCGCGACGGAGTCAAGCTTCTTGACGACATCTCGTTCACCGCGCGTTCGGGCGAGATCCTCGGCATCGCGGGCATCGCCGGAAGCGGTCAGCGCGAGCTGCTCGAATCCATTGCGGGACTTCAGCATCTCAACAGCGGCGAGATCATGTACAACAATCCCAAGACCGGCGGTCAGGACAACCTGCGCGACAAGACGCCCATGCAGATCCGCGAGCTCGGCGTGCGCCTGTCGTTCGTCCCCGAGGACAGACTCGGCATGGGACTCGTCGGCAACATGGATATAATCGACAACATGATGCTGCGAAGCTACCGCAAGGGCAAGGGCGCATTCCTTGAGCGCAAGAAGCCCAAGACGCTCGCAGAAAAAGTTATAAGCGACCTCGAAGTTGTGACCCCGAGCGCGAATACGCCCGTCCGCCGTCTCTCCGGCGGCAATGTGCAGAAGGTGCTCGTCGGCCGTGAGATTGCTTCCTCCCCCACGGTCTTCATGGCGGCTTACCCCGTGCGCGGACTCGACATCAACTCATCTTATCTTATATATAACCTGCTCAACGAACAGAAAGAAAAGGGCGTCGCCGTCATCTTCGTCGGCGAGGATCTTGACGTTCTGCTCGAGCTGTGCGACCGAATCCTCGTTATAAACTCCGGCAAGATAACCGGACTCGTTGACGCGAGAACTTCCACCAAGGAAGAGCTCGGTCTGCTTATGACCAAAACCGACGGAGGTGAAACCCATGAGTAAGTCAAACGGACAGAAGCGCGAGCCTCTTTTCCACATAGTCAAGCGCAGCGCCATCCCCTCATGGGCGGCATGGCTCATCAGAATCGGCGCGGTCGTGCTTGCGCTGCTCGTCTGCGCGGTCGTGACCGTCGTCATCACCGGGCAGAACCCCGCGGAGGTCTATTCCGCGATAATCTTCGGCGCGGTCGGCTCGCCGAGGCGTATATGGAGCCTGCTCCAGAATCTTGCAATGCTCCTGTGCGTTTCGCTCGCAGTCAC
>JBNMIN010000195.1:0-1927 GCA_050873305.1 Oscillospiraceae bacterium | reverse complement strand
TCATCATGCCGCTTGTAATCTTTATCATCCTCGGCATCATTTACGGGACAAAGCCAGCCTATGACGGTGCAGGCTATACATTCATGGAGCAGTCTTTCGGAGCCGTCAGCGCAGTTGCCATTTGCGCAAGCGGACTGATGGGTCTGCCGCTGGCAGTATCAGGCCTTCGAGAGATAAAGATCCTCAAGCGGCTGCGTGTCACGCCGGTCAGCCCGGTATTCATTCTGGGCGTTGAGTTGTCCATGTATATCGTCTACTGTGCTGTGTCCATTGCAACGCTGTCAGTTGCGGCACTTTTGTGGGGCGTGCGGCTGCATGGCTCACTTTTGGCGTTCCTCGGAAGTTGGCTGCTTACCATGCTCTCGACCCTGTCCATCGGTATGCTGGCAGGCGGCGTGGCAAAGGACACCAAGCAGGCAAGCGTCATTGCTTCGATCCTCTATTTCCCCATGCTGATCTTTTCCGGCACAACACTGCCGATCGAGGTCATGCCAAAGGCGATGCAGAAGATCGTCAGCGTTTTCCCGCTGACGCAGGGGCTTACGATGATGAAAAACACATTTTTAGGTATCAGTACGGGAAGCATTCTGTTACCGCTTTGTGTAATGATTGGAGTTGCCGCACTTTGCACCATTCTCGCCGTTCGCTTCTTTCGATGGGAATAGAACTTTAAGTATTACAATTTTTTCATAGGGAAAAGCGCGGCTGTGCAATGAATACACACCATCAGAAACAACAAATCAACGAAGGAAACTCCTGCCCCCTCTCTGAACCGAAATTGCACCCCTTTTTTAAAAGGTTTCTATCAAAATTACGGTTCCTTGCCAATAACACGAATGCTGCTTTTGCAGTGTTCGTGTTATTTTTTATACCCGCACACGATTTTCTAATCTTCGTTTAATCTTTACACGCTATGATAAAATCCGTATAATTATACCGGAGGGTGATCCAATGCGTATTCTGCTTGCCGAGGACGAGAAGAGCCTCAACAGGATAATCACAAAGCAGCTCAAGGCTGCCGGCTACAGCGTGGACAGCTGTTTTGACGGCGGCGAGGCATATGATTTGATAACATCGACCGACTATGACGCGGCGGTGTTCGATGTCATGATGCCGATAATGAACGGGTTCGAGCTTGTCAAAAAAATAAGGGCGCACGGCATAAATACGCCGGTGCTGTTCCTGACGGCGCGCGACAGCATCGAGGACAGGGTCACGGGGCTCGGCATCGGGGCCGACGACTATCTGATAAAGCCGTTTTCGTTCGACGAACTCTCGGCGAGACTGCGCGTCATGACTCGCAAAAAATACGGTGAAAAAACGGGTATAATCTCCGTCGGCGACCTGACCGTCGACACGGCATCGAGGCGCGTTGAGCGCGCGGGCAGGGAGATATCGCTCTCGGCGAAGGAATATGAGCTGCTGCAATATCTTGTGATGAACAAGGGCGTTGTGCTCAGCCGCGAGAAGATTGAGGATCACATCTGGAACTACGACTACGAGGGCGGCACGAATGTTGTCGACGTATATATCCGATATCTCCGCAAGAAGATAGACGAGGGCGAGGATATCAAACTCATACACACCGTGAGGGGTGCAGGCTATGTCATCAAATAAAAAAACAAGACCCGCGCGCCGCCGCTCTTCGTTCAAGCATCGGATAACGGTGTGGATAACGCTGCTCATCGCCGTTGTCAGCTCCCTCGGCATCGGAGGAATACTGATAACAGGCTCGCAGATTGCCGATTCGCGCCTGCAGAATGAGCTGATAAGCACGGTCGAGCGCAATGTCGACGAGATAGAATACAAGAACGGTATTCTCGAAATTGAGAACGATTTTGCTTTCTTCGTCGACGAGGTCTACTGCAATGTCTTTGACTCGAGCGGCAGATATATCGACGGCGAGTCCCCCGCCGCGCTGATAAAC
>JBNMIN010000194.1:0-1979 GCA_050873305.1 Oscillospiraceae bacterium | reverse complement strand
TTCGGAGATTGTCGTTCATCAGCGAGAGATAGCCGACCCCGGATTCAAATTCATCGCGGCTGACATTGTGGCAGGAGTGGAACAGCCGCATTGAGCAGCCCGTCTCGCCGCAGATTATCTCCGCCGTGCGCGGCTCGGTCAGCTCTTCATAGAAAATGACCGGGATGCTCTCGTTTTTTACAGTGTTTATTATCTTCGCAACAGTCCGCGCACCCGGCTCGGAGTTGTCCGCGCAGGCGTCGAGCGCGCTGACGAATTTCAGCGAATACCGCTCGGTGAAATTGCGGAATGCGAAGCGGCCGGAAAATACAATTATATCGCGCTTCCCGTTTTTGACCGCGTCTTTGAATCCCGCATCGAGCGACTGAAGCTTTGAGATATATTTTTCGCTGTTTGATTTATAGAACTCGGCGTTGCGGCCGTCAAGCCGGCAGAGCGCGTCGGTTATGACTTTCACCATGCCCTGAGCGTAGACCGGGTCGGTCCAGATATGCGCGTCGACAAAGCCCTCTTCATATTCGTGCTCGTGTTCATGCTCGTCCTCGTGTCCGTGCTCATGCTCATGTTCATGCGCGGCAAGGCGCAGACCCATCTCTGAAGCGATATCAAGATACTCGCCCGCTCCCGTTGATTTGTCAAAGAGCTTTGCCGACCAGGTCTCCATATTTTCGCCGACGCGGATCAACAAATCCGCATTGCTGACCGCTTTCATGTCGGCGGGAGTCGGATCATATGAGTGGCTCTCCATTCCGGGCGGGAGCAGCAAAGTTAAATCTACTCTGTCCCCGGCAATCTCGCGCACGAAATCATACGGCACGAACAGCGTGCAGACAACGCGGAGCTTATCGCTCTCAGATTCAATTTTTCCGGAGGAACAGGCGGCAAGCGAGAATATCATCGCCGCGCAGAGTATAGCCGCCGCCGCGCGCAAAAGCTTAGTTTTCATTCTTTTTCCTTTCGGCGCACTCGGCGCAGACTCCGTAGAGCACGGTGTTCTCCTCGCTGAGGGTGAACCCGTGGTGCTCGAAGATATGCTCCGCGACCTTGTCAAGAAAGCTGCACTCGACATGGAGCAGCTTTCCGCATTCGGAGCATTTGAGATGATAATGGTTGCAGCAGTCCGCGCTGTCGCCGACATATTGATAACACGCGCTCTCTCCGTCGTGAAGCACGAACTTGCGCACGCTGCCCTCGCGCAGCATCTTTTCAAGATGGCGATAGACCGTGGCCTTGCCGACCGGGCAGCCGCGCTCGCCCAGAATATGCGATATATCCTCGGCGGTCAGATGCCTGCCGCCGCTGCTTTTAAGCAGATTGAGAATGAGTTCGCCCTGCTTTGTGTTGTAACCCATAAAAAGCACCTCTTTGAGCTTCGGCAGAAAAGAGAAGAAATATTCCGCCGCAAACTGAATTTGAGAATCGTTTTCAATTTTAGTCCCGAAAGCGCAGTTTGTCAAGAGCGGAGTTTCGCTTCACTCAAAGTAAGTAGGGGCGGATATCATCCGCCCGCAAAATTAGCAGTAATTCTTGTCTTTTACGCTTCGTAGGGACAGCCCTTGCGGCTGTCCGCTATCGGCATAGTCGATACAAAGTTTCAAAAGGTTTAAATAGCCAGAAGCAAGCCACATTCTTTGAATTTTTGCAAGGCAAAGGAGAGCAACAAAACCGACCTTTATAATTAAGTTTTCAATAGCCGCGCAGCAGTGGTAGAAGTCTATCTGGGAAAGGCGAGGGAACGGCTTGCGAAGCAAGACGCACGAGCGCGCACTCGTTCAAGCTCCGGCGCGTTTGCGCGCGAATGTGCCGAGCTGCTGACTGAGAGCCGCGAACTATGTACTGCTGCGCGGCGTTCGCGGGGTCTCGGGGCTCAGCCCTGAGTTTGATTTTCTTTTGCAGGCGTTTTCTTTTTCAAATAAAAAGAAAATGCCGAAACGCAGGAAGTATGAAAGTTTGATTATGGTAGGACGCGAAGGTAGAGG
>JBNMIN010000193.1:0-1981 GCA_050873305.1 Oscillospiraceae bacterium | reverse complement strand
GCTTGTTGGTGTATGATTTCTCGGCTCTGAAAACGGGACCGACTTCAAATATGCGCTCGAAGCCGCTCGCCATTGCCATCTGCTTATAGAACTGGGGGCTCTGCGCGAGATAGGCGAGGCGGTCGAAATACTTGACCTCAAAGACCTCGGCTCCGCTCTCGCTCGCCGCGCCGATGAGCTTCGGGGTATGAATCTCGATGAAATTATGGTCTATCAGGAACTGGCGCATGGCGTTGACCATGACGGTCTGAACCTTGAACATGAGCTGATTTTCATCGGTGCGAAGGTCGATCCAGCGATAGTCAATGCGCTGGTCGATGCTCGAACGCTCGACGCCCGGGCGCTTCTTGGTCGCGGGGATCTCCTTGCGCACTATCGGCAGCGCGTCGGCTATCGACTCCGCGGTTATCGACTCGGGGATAATTTCAATTCCGCCCATCTTGACGAAATCGTTCTCGACGGCGGTGCCGACGACCGAGATAACGGAATCCTGAGTCAGGGTCGCTATCACGGGGCAGAGCTCCGGCAGCTTCTCTTTCTCGACGGTTATCTGAATTTTTCCGGTGATATCCTTGAGCACGATGAAAGCCATATACTTGCTGTCGCGCAGGTTCTCGACGAAGCCCTGAACGAGCACGGGTTTGCCGAGATTATTTTTGATGTCCGCAATGTAAGTTCTCTCCATTATCTGAGCCCTCCAAAGAGATTTGATATATCGGCAGCGTTGATATCTCCGTCGTTTATGCTGTCTGCAAAGGCGTTTGCCGCAGCCTGAACGAGAGCCGACGAGAATTCATCGCTGAAGTTTTCGATTGAGAAAGCGGTCTTTTCGCCGTTTTCCATGTTCTTGACGAGGACTTCGCCCTTGGCGATATCGTCGTCGCCGATAACGCAGGTGAAGCTCGCGCCTAATTTGTCGGCGTATTTCATCTGAGCCTTGACCGAACGTCCCGCAACGTCAAACTGCGCGCTGACTCCGTCCGAGCGGAGATCCGTGCAGAGCTTCGCCGCAACGAGCGAGGCGGCGTCGCCGATAGAGCCGATATAGATATCGCACTTCTGGTCGCCGGGCAGCTCAATGCCCTGCGCCTCGATGACGCTGAGCAGGCGCTCGAGTCCCATTGCGAAGCCGAGCGACGGGGTGTGCTGGCCGCCTAGCTCTTCAATGAGGCCGTCATAGCGTCCGCCGCCGCCGCAGACAAGTCCGTCGGTCTTGTCGTTGTGCGAGACGAATTCGAAAACGGTCTTTGTATAGTAATCAAGTCCGCGCACGATGTGCGGGTTGACAACATAGTCTATCATCAGCGCGTCAAGATAGCTCTTGACTTTCTCGAAATGCTCGCGGCACTCGTCGCAGAGATAGTCGAGCATAACGGGCGCGCCCTCGGCTATCTTCGAGCAGACGGGGCTCTTGCAGTCGAGAATACGCATGGGGTTGCGCTCGAGCCTGTCGAGGCAGGTGCCGCACAGCTCGTCTTTGTACTGCTCAAAATATGCCTTGAGCGCCTTGTGATACTCGGCGCGGCAGGTCGGGCAGCCGATCGAGTTTATCTCGAGCGTCAAGTCTTCAATTCCGAGGAAAGCGAATATCTCGGCGGCGAGGGAGATTATCTCGGCATCGGCGGCGGGGGCCGGAGTGCCGAAGACCTCAACGCCGAACTGGTGGAACTCCCTGTATCTGCCGGACTGCGGCTTTTCGTAGCGATAGCACGAGGTTATATAGCAGGTCTTCTGCGGCAGGGGCTCATTGAAAAGTCCGTGCTCCAAAAATGCGCGCGCAGCGCCCGCAGTGCCCTCGGGTCGAAGCGTTATAGAACGTCCGCCCTTGTCGAGGAAAGTGTACATCTCCTTCTGCACGACATCGGTGGTGTCGCCGACGCCGCGGGCAAACAGCTCCGTATGCTCGAACACGGGAGTGCGGATCTCCTTGAAGCCGAAACGCGAGGCTATATCGAGCAGGGTATTTTCAAGAAAGCGGTTT
>JBNMIN010000192.1:0-2011 GCA_050873305.1 Oscillospiraceae bacterium | reverse complement strand
ACATAAGATCGGTAGTGGCATACTTCGTAAACCAAGTCGAGAGCGGAGTGAACACGCAGTAATAAGCCGCGACTTTGAGCATGGCTATCGGGACATTGTTCGCAGATTTGAAGGTGAATTTGCGATTGAAAGTAAAATTCCAAAGCACGGAGAGAACAAGCGAAATAAGATAGGCTATCCACTCTTTGAAATGGCATGCCTCATAAAACAGGGTGTATGTTGCTATCTGAATAATTCCCGCAGAGGCGGAGAACAGCGCAAATTTGACAGTCTGAAGAATGTTCTCCTTTGTGCTGAGCTTCTGATTTTCGGCAGCGCCCTGCGTTTCTTTTTTCTTGTCTGACATAAGTTATCTCCCCTTTTATGTTTTTACAGATTCCCGGCATTTCTGAGCATCTCTTCGGCTGATTTGAGCTGAAGTTCGGTGACATCGAGTCCGCCGGTTATCCTTGCTATTTCATATTTTCTGCCCTCGGTATCGAGGCGTTCGACCTTTGTATAGGTCTTGCCGTCCGAGACGGATTTGCTGATTCTCATGTGGCAGTCCGCCTGCGCCGCTATCTGAGCGGAGTGGGTGACGCATATGACCTGCCTGCCGCGCGAAACCTCTTTGAGCTTCATGGCAACTTTCTGCGCCGCTCTGCCGCTGAGTCCCGCGTCTATCTCATCGAAAATCATAGTATCAAGTCCGTCTCTGCCTGCGATAACGTTCTTTATCGCGAGCATTATGCGCGACAGCTCTCCGCCCGAAGCGATTTTCGCGAGGGGCTTGAGTGTCTCGCCCGCATTCGCGGAGATGAGAAATTCTATATTATCCGCACCGTTTATTGTAAACGGTGTTTTTTCTCTGTTGACTTTGAAGCTGACCGACGGCATATCGAGGAATTCGAGCTGTTCGGTCACTCCGCGCTCAAACTCGCGCGATGCCTTTTCACGCGCCGCGGTAAGCTTTTCGGCGAGGGCGCGAACCTCGGCTTTAGTCGAGCTGACGAGCGCATCGAGCTCTTTGACCCGCTCATCCGAAAGGGCTATTTTATTGCGCTCTTCGCGTGCGGAATCAAGGAAAGAGAGCATTTCCTCTTCCGTCGAGCCGTATTTTACCGAAAGGCGGAAAAGCTCATCGAGTCTCGCTTCGATCTCCTCGAGCTCGGACGGGTCATAGGAGAAATCTTCAATAGCCGAGCGGAGTTCTCCCGCGCAGTCCTCAAGCTCATAACCGACATTGCGAAGAGTCTTTGCGGCGGGCTCAACTTCTTTATAGAATCGGGCGGCATCCTCCGCATTCCCGGCGCAGTCGCCTATCGCGCTTATCACGCCGAAGCTGTCGTCGGCGCCCCGGAGGATATCATACGCCGCTCTGAGCGACGCCGTGACGCGCTCGCAGTTTTGCAGAAGCGTCTTTCGCTCATTGAGCTCATCGCGCTCACCGGGCCTTATATCCGCCTGCTCAAGCTCGTTTATCTGATAATCGAGCAGATCAAGCCGGCGAAGCTTCTCCGACTCGTCGGTTTTGAGGGAATCGCGCTCCCTGATATATGAACAGAGTTCTCTGAATTTTTCTCTGTATTCTTCAAGCAAATCGGCATCGTCCGCGATGCAGTCGATGAACTCGAAGTGCTTTTCGGGCGCCATGAGCGCCTGATTGTCATGCTGACCGTGTATGTTTATCAGCTCATGCCCCGCCTGTCGGAGCGCGGCAACATTCGAGGGCACGCCGTTTATGCGGCAGGTGTTTTTACCGTCCAGACCGAGGGTTCGGCGAAGAAGTATATTTCCATCCTCGTCGGGCTCGATATCATATTCTTTAAGCCGCACGGCAGTGTCGGCGGAAACGCCGGAGAAGAGCGCGGTAACGCTCGCGGACTGCGCGCCGGTTCTGATAAGCTCGCGTGACGTGCGCTCGCCGAGCACAGCGTTTATAGAATCGATTATAATCGACTTGCCCGCGCCGGTTTCGCCCGTAAGGACATTGAGCCCCGAATCGAACTCGATATCGGCGCTCTCAATTATT
>JBNMIN010000191.1:0-2053 GCA_050873305.1 Oscillospiraceae bacterium | reverse complement strand
GGTATATTGATTGCGAGTGATTTATAAATGTGCAGAGCTAAAAAAACAGTTGCAAACTGCGCAGTATGATGCTACAATTATTTCAGATACAAACGGCTGCCTTACGGCGGCTTTCTGAAAAGCTTCAAGTTAGCTTTTGCTAACTAAAAACGAGGTGACACGCATGAAAAACTTTTGGGATCGCAACGCCCGCTTCTACGATGTGTTCATGAAAAAGGATGCGGCGGCATATGAGCAGATGTATGCGCTGCTGCGCCCCGCCGTGAAAGATAAAACCATTCTCGAACTCGCGACGGGCACGGGTATGATAGCTAAAAATATCGCAGACTCGGCAAAAATGATAGAGGCGACCGACCTCTCGCCCGAGATGATAGAACAGGCGGAGCGGGGGAACAGCTGCGCTAATATACATTTTTCAGTGCAGGACATGTTCGCGCTGCCTTATCCCGACGGCGCATTCGACGCGGTCATAGTCGCGAACGCACTGCATATAGTCCCCGAGCCCGAAAGGGCACTGAGTGAGATAAGGCGCGTCTTGAAAGACGGCGGAATATTGATAGCCCCGACCTTTACCCACGCGGGCAACGACGCGCGCGGAAAGCTGAAAGCGTTTTTCATGAAGCTTGTCGGATTCCCTCTGCACAGCAAGTGGTCCGACGACGGGTATCTCTCGTTCCTGCGCGATAACGGCTGGACGGTGCAGAAATATGCGCTGCTCAGAGCGTCGTTTCCGCTGACATATGTCGAGTGCATCAAGAGCAACACGGAGGTGTGAAAAGATGAAAGACAGCGAACTGCAATTTGACCGAAGCTGCCATGTGCTCTATTCAAAGCAGTGCAAAAAGCAGATACAGGCGAAAATAGCCCTGCACTATCCCGAGAACGGGCGCGAAAGCGTGTGGGAAGAGGTGCAGAAAAAGTATGTCGAGTTTCTCTCCGATTGGCGCACGGATCTCGGCGGAAAGAAGAATTTCCACAACGGGCGCGGCGGTACATACGATTGCATAGCCCTCATGGCGTATTATGTCGTCTGCAAGGATGTGACGAGCCTTGACGAGATAGAGGAGATGGAGGGCAATCTGTTTTTGACGGCGTTTCGCAAGATGACTTTCATCGACGCGAACAAGCCGATAGTCAAAAAACTGATGTACCGAGCATTTTTAAATGCGAAAAAGCAGTGCGACAAATGGGGCGACTTCAAGATGTATGTAGCACCGTTTGAAGAGAATAAACCGATATATTATGAATTCACCGAGTGCCCGACCGCGGAGTTCGCCAGGAAACACAACCTGCTTGAAGTCATGCCCGCGCTCTGCAATCCCGATTATGAGGGCATGGAGCTCATAGGCGCGCGGCTCGTCAGAACGACGACCTGCTCAAACGGCTGCAAATGCGACTACACCATCTGCGGCAGCAGGGACAAATATCTGAACTCCCACCCTGAATACCGCGACGAGGCGGGCTACAGGAGGAACAAATGACGGTATTTAATTTGATAGCCGAGCTTGTGAGGTGATTTGAAATGTTGTTCAAAACATTGGGAAGCGAAGAGAATCCCGCCGTGCTGTTCTTCCACGCCATGGGCGTGACCGGTGCGAGCAGCGAGCCCGTCGCAAAGAATATGCAAAGCAAGTATTTTTGCATCATGCCGACCTCTACCGTTTATTGCGGCGGACAGAAATACATTAGTAAGGCTGACGAGATAAAGCAAATTGAGGATTTCCTTCAAAAGCACGGGGTCAAAAAACTCGCGATGATAGTCGCCTCTTCAATCGGCGCGGATCTTGCAATTACATTCATTTCGCAGACAAAGCTGCCGATTGAGCATGTCTTCTTCGACGGCGGCCAGTTCGCGCAGATCGGTAAAAGCACCCGTCGGATAATGGTTCCGTTTCTGTATCTCGCGATAAAAAGCCTATATTGGTCAAAGGGCGGCACGCTGAAAAAGATAATGTGGTGCGATGACGATTCCATAAAGCCCTATTTTATCGACGCGGGCAGGCAGCTGACCTATGGCAATATACGCCGCCAGCTTGCGGACAGCCTTGAAGAT
>JBNMIN010000190.1:0-2078 GCA_050873305.1 Oscillospiraceae bacterium | reverse complement strand
GGCGGAGCATTTCGGCAGCTGCGTCAAACTCAGCGTCAAGTGGCGCACGAAGTATCTTTCGGGCATCGTTACCGAATATCTTGTGTTCCCGGACGGCACGCTCTCAGCTTCGCTGACCTGCAAGAACATCACCCCGGTCGATCTGCCGCGCTACGGTCTGACATTCGAGCTGACCGACGGCGTCGACGGAATAGAATATTATGGCAAGGGTCCGCACGAGAACTACTGCGACCGCAAGACCTCGGCGCGCCTCGGCGTTTATCGCTTCCGGAGTGCAGAGAGCTTCATCCACGATTACCTGTTCCCGCAGGAGAACGCCAACCGCTGCGATGTGAGATGGCTCAAAGTCGGCGGCGAGATGGGAGTATTGGTGACTGCGGCAGGAACGCCGTTTGAGATGAGCGTCCACCCGTATACGAAGAAGATGCTCTACGATGCGGCTCACTCCTGCGAGCTTGGCCGCACACCGAACCTGACTGTCAATATCGACGGCAGACAGCAGGGCGTCGGCGGCGATGTCCCCGCGATTGCAACGCTCAAAAAGCCGTATAAAATCCCCAAATACAAGAAGCTCGAGATGAAAGTTATCCTCTCGTTCTGATAAAATCAAGCATCACATTTTAATGGATGTTCCGAATTTTCAAAGCCTACCCACGGTTTCCCATGGGTAGGCTTTGTCGTGTGTCAGAGATAAATTGGATTTTGTCATGGAATCATTAGGCGCCCCTGCAAAGGGAGCTGGCTCGGCGTAAGCCGAGACTGAGGGGTTTGTTTCATTGACGCTCAAAGCAATAAGTAAAAGTGTGTGACTTAACCATTTTTTATAATCATACTTTCAATAGCCGCGCCGCAGTGTTTGATAGCTAACGTAGACGGGCGAGGGAACGGCTTGCGAAGCAAGACGCACGAGCACGCACTCGTTTAAGCTCCGGCGCGTTTGCGTGCGAATGTGCCGAGCAACTAATTGAGAGCCGCAGGCTAAGTACTGCGGCGCGGCGTTGCCGGGGTCTCGTGGTGGAACCCCGAGTTTGCTTTTCTTTTGCAGGCGTTTTCTTTTTCAAATAAAAAGAAAATGCCGAAATGCGGGAAGTGTAAAAAATTGACTATAGTAGGACGCGAAGGTAGAGGGGAAATTATACAATTTCATATCGTGCCGCTCACGCGGCATCGGTGTGTTACAGTCGGGTATTGCAAGGGAAAATCTAAGTGAACTTATCCCACTTTATAATACCGCTCATTAAAAAAGGCTGCCGACACATATTAGTGCGACAGCCTTTTGCTTTTTATTTGTTCACCACATTTATCGGTTCGCCCTTGACGAATGCTCTGAGATTTTCTTCAACTATACCGACGAGCCTCGTCCTCGTCTCGAATCCCGCCCAGGCGATGTGCGGGGTTATCAGGCAGTTTTCGCATCCGAGCAACGGATTGCTTTCTTTCGGCGGCTCGGTCGAGAGAACGTCAACTCCCGCGCCCGATATCCTGCCGGATTTCAGCGCGTCGGCGAGAGCCTGCTCGTCAACCACTGGGCCGCGCGAGGTGTTGATGAGAAATGCGTTCGGCTTCATCTTCGCGATAAACTCGGCGTTTACAAGCCCGGTCGTCTGCGGAGTCAGCGGACAGTGGAGAGTCACAAAGTCGGACTTTTTAAGCAGCTCGTCGGTCTCGACGAATCTGACCGCCCCGTCGCAGTCTCCGACCTTCGCGGAACGTGAATTTGCGAGCACATCCATGCCGAAAGCTTCTGCAATCTTTGCGACTGCCTTGCCTATCTTGCCGTAGCCGATGATGCCGATGGTCTTGCCCTGGAGCTCGGTCAGCGGGGACTTCCAGAAGCAGAAGTTCGGGCAGCTGCTCCATTCGCCGCCGTGTACCGCTTCGCTGTGCAGCGCAACGCGGTTGGTGTGTTCGAGAATGAACGCGAACACGAGCTGAGCCACCGCCGAGGTGCTGTAGCACGGCACGTTTGAAACCGGGATGCCCTTTTCGCGCGCAAAATCAACATCAACAACATTGAAGCCCGTGCTCAGCAGTGTGATAAATTTGAGCTCCGGCAGGGCGGCTATAGTCCGGGCATC
>JBNMIN010000189.1:0-2110 GCA_050873305.1 Oscillospiraceae bacterium | reverse complement strand
CTTGATGCTGCTCTCCTTGACGAAGATAACTCTGATAACAACATCTCTGTCGGGCATGATGAACTTGTCGCTCGCTATAGTGACCTTGTCGACGCCTTCTTCAACGACCTCTTCCCAACCGTAGAAGATCCAGCCGCTGTCAGGCTCTGCATGGAGGGTTATCTCCGTGCCCGCAACAGCGGTCTTGGGGACGGAATAGGTCTTGCCCTTGCCAACGGGGATTATCGTGATGCTGTGCTCCTCGGGGATTGCCTCGAAGATTGCCTTAACTTCAACATCCTCGTCGAGCATGACAAACTTGTTGTCCGTTATCTCTATGCCGCCCTTTATGACCTGCCACTCCTTGAAGCGGAAGCCCTCCTTGGGAGCAGCGGTGAGGGTTATCTCGGTGTCTTTAACGGCTGCCTCTGCGGATGCGGATGCAGTGCCGTTTTCATCGGCCGTCACAGTGATGCTGTGCGTGATGGGATCGGTGTCGGGAGTCGCGGTCAATATCGGAAGCTTAAAGATAGCATAATATGTATATCCCATGTCGTTGGGGCTATACATGAGCAGATTCTCTGCCGCGCCGTAGCCTGTAAGATTGATATTCTCTGCCTTGAGTTTCGAAGCGTCATAGGTATCGAGAACATCGAACAGGCAGCACAGATAGTACTGCGTATCGGCCTCATAGACGGCGGTGCTGTCCGCGGGCACTCTCGAGCTGAACACCGAGCTGATGTTAGTCGGGTCGGTGCAGATGAAATAGCCGTTGCCGTAGCCGCTGTCCCATTTGATGCCGGCGTTGTAGGGGCTCTGAGTGACAGCAGTCTTTGCTATCTCTCTCTGATAGCCGTAGTAGAACATAGAGAAGTTGGCGACGGGGGCGGCTATATCCAACTTCCACAGATAGAAGCAGTCGAAAACCAGAGAGGGATGAAACTGATCCTCTTGAGTGTAATTCAGCCTGATTCTGACAGTGGAGCCGGCATATGCGGAGAGGTCAACTTCAACGGTTTCCCACTCTGCGGACTCCTTGGAGTCTATTTCATGATACTGAATTCTTTCATACTCTTTGCCGGCTACCGAGACATAAATACCAATGGTATCCCTTGCAAAGTTTCCGGTCATAAGATGCCTAACATCAAATGTGAGGAAGTACTTTTGATTGGATTCGAGCTGAAACTCGGGCAGCTCTAATGAGGACGGGACTGATACAGTATGAGAATACTCACCCTCGTCAAACACCATTCTAGATTGGTTATACACACAAAGATATTTTTCACCGTGATGCGGAACCATGTTCTCGATGGTGGTGCTGTTGGCGGTGTATACGTATGTTCTGGTCTTATCACCTTTTCCCCATCCTGCCGGCAGATCCGTTGCCCCTGCTTCAAATCCTTCAAAGCTCTCGAACCAGACTGCATCGCATCCAGCGCGGGTGTGGTCGGGCGTTGTACTGTCGGCAGAGACGATGACAATCATTCCGAACAGCATGAAGCAGCAGAGCATCATACTTAAAATGCGTTTTTTCATTTTGTTGTTCCTCCGATTTGTATTTTTGTTTCTCCCTCCTTTATTTCTTGGAAGGACTTTTTTGCTCCGGCAAAAGCCGGTCTGACCTATGAGCTTTTACAGACCATATATCACCGCCCTTTTAAAACGCAAAAAACCGGGGACAGCGCAAAAATAGCCTGTCTCCGGCATAGTTCTTTTTATTTTGTTATGCAAAAAGACCTGTTGCTGCAGCAAAAGGGCAGAACGATTCACTCGGCTCTCGCCGAGGAAAATATCCGTCCTGCCGTAGTCTGTCATTGCAAGGTCCTCCGTCCGTTTTTTGGGGGTACCGCAACCCGCGGGGTAGGGGGGTATCGAATGAAGCAGATTATACTTTGGGTGCTTTCCAAGATATATTATACCATCTGTAACAGAAAAGCGCAAGTATTTTTGCAAAATCTATATATTGCCCTCTGTAATATTATCGTGCAACAAAAATCGAGCGGCCGCCGAAGCGACCGCTCTTTTCAGTGTTCCGAGAGATTAGCTTTCTTCTCTCTTCTTTTTCTTGCTGACAACAGTGCCTATCGCAACACCGCCGCCGATTACCAGAGCTGCAGCCCAGAGGAATACG
>JBNMIN010000188.1:0-2120 GCA_050873305.1 Oscillospiraceae bacterium | reverse complement strand
CCGACTGCTGGAATCCGCTTTTCCCCGACAGCGGCGATGCGGCGGAAGCTCTGCTCGACAGATACGGGCTCGATAAATCTTTCTGTTGGCTCGCGGTGAGGATGAGTATCCCGTGGCGCGGCAGAAAACCGAAGAAATCAGATTCCCTGACCCTGCAACTCCGTGCGGAAAAGATACCCGTCCCGGGAGCGCATTTCAAGGCGAATCGCCCCGGCAACAAGACAGATTTTATAAACCCCGTGACCGGAAAAAAGCATACGCTGACGGTTACGGCTGTCGAACAGCAGAAGTTTTCAAAGCTGCTGCATATCGGCGGAAAAGAACCGCCGCTGTGTACAATAATAAATTATGATATCTCGCCGGAAATTCCGAGGGATGAAATATCCGTGAATGACTGCTCGAAGCCGGAGAAACCGCGCGGGATTCTCGCGCCACGCGGAAAAGCGGCGTCGGTAATAGGTATTATCGGCGGCGCGGACGGACCGACCGTCATCGTCACATCGTCGGAGAGCGGGCATACCGCCTGCTCATCACTGCATTATGAGCAAGAATATGAGCCGGACTGGCGCATGGTGTTTTATAAGAAGCCGAAAGAGGATATTGAAGTTAAACTGATATAAAAAGCGCCGAATGTCAGGCGGTCATAAAGCGGTTTTAGCCCCGGCAGTAATGTTTGCCGGAATGCGGATAGTATATATCTTCGATTATAATGGGCTGCAAAGGCAGAATCCGGTTATTGGGATTTCAAAATTATGCAATATGTTCCTCGTGTTCATAAAAAATAATGTATCATTTATCTTGAAATACTCCTTTGAATTTGATATTATAGTGTTGCGGTTTGGGTGGGCCTGACCGCAAACAGGGGAATAAAGCTTTTATTCGGGCTCGTTCATGTGTTCAACATACGCTTCGTATGCTTCCTCTTCGGTAGCATATTCAATACCATCGAACTCAATGTAGCCGTATTCGGTGTACATGGCTTTTTCCTCCTTTCTCCGTCTGAGTGCTGGAACACTCGGACGGTTTTTTTCTTCTTTTGTCCTCCTTTCCGCTTGTTTGCGTTTTGCACAATGTTACATACATTATTTTGTACACGTTATACACTTTAAATTATGTATCTCTTTTGATATACTTGTGTCGAGGTGATAAAATGAAATTGTGCTATAAAATCGATGTTCTCGCAGCACTCAAGTTAAAGGGATATTCGACTTATCGACTTCGCAAAGATAATCTTTTGTCGCAATCTACTATTCAAAAGTTTCGCAAGGGCGAGGGAGTAGGTTGGGAAAATCTTGAAACCATTTGCAATCTGTTGGAATGCCAGCCCTCTGATATTATTGAGATGCAGTAACCTCTCATCACTGCATTATGAGCCGGATTGGCGCATGGTGTTTTATAAGAAGCCGAAAGATGTTATTGAAATTGAACTGATATAAAAGTGCCGAATGTCAGGCGCTCATAAAGCAGTTTTAGCCCCGGCAGTAATATAGCTGTCGGGGCTTTTTAGTACAAACATTTGCAAAATAAAAGTGAGCAATTCAGCAGCATTTATAATCAAGCTTTTAATAGCTGCGCCGCAGTAGTAGAAATCAACTGAGTTAGGCGAGGGAACGGCTTGCGGAGCAAGACGCACGATCCCGTATTGTTTGAGCGAAGCGAGTTTACGGGCGAATGTGCCGAGCAACTAATTGAGAGCCGCAAGCTAAGTACTGCGGCGCGGCGTTGCGGGTGTCGAGCGGGAACGGCTCGTTTGCTTTTCTTTTGCAGGCGTTTTCTTTTTCAAATAAAAAGAAAATGCCGAAACGCGGGGAGTATAAAATATTCGATTGTTGCAGGACGCGAAGGTAGGGTGCATAGCCTGCAAATTATTCATATCGTGCCGCTCACGCGGCAGCTGTGCGTCGAGGTCGCCGCATTCTACAAAATACGAGACAATAAATCACTGTAGATTTCGCGGGTGGATAATATCCGCCCTTACTGCACGACTTTGAGCGAAGCGAAGCAAACCCCTCAGTCTTGGCTTACGCCGAGCCAGCTCCCCTACAGGGGAGCCTAATAGATTCTGCGACAAATCTCAATTTGTCAAACTGATACGCCATACTTCTGCACACCTTTGGGTG
>JBNMIN010000187.1:0-2134 GCA_050873305.1 Oscillospiraceae bacterium | reverse complement strand
TGTTCTCTACGAGGGCAAACTGGTCGGCAGATACGACTGCAAAAATGCGGCGGGCTGCGTCAGCGGCGACATGAAGCTCATCGAAAAGCACCTGTGGGAAGTCGGCTGCGGCAGACTCTATGACCTTGTCATCACCTTCGGCGGCGACACTGTCAAGAGCTATTTCGGTCTGCGCGATGTCCGCCTCGACGGCTTTAAATATCTCATCAACGGCGAGTCCGTTTTCCAGCGCCTTGTGCTCGACCAGGGCTTCTACCGCGACGGAATATACACCGCTCCCGACGACGGCGATATGATAAAGGATATAGAAATATCCCTCGCCGCCGGCTTCAACGGAGCGAGACTGCATCAGAAGGTTTTCGAGCAGAGATTTCTCTATCACTGCGACCGCCTTGGCTATATCGTCTGGGGCGAATACCCGAACTGGGGACTTGACTACTCCGCGCCCGACGCGATTTACGGCATTCTGCCCGAATGGTGCGAGGAGGTTGAGCGCGACTTCAACCACCCGTCGATAATCGGCTGGTGCCCGTTCAACGAGACCTGGAACTACGCAGGCCGCGAGCAGAGAGACGAACTGCTTGAGGCAGTCTATAAAATCACCAAGCAGCTCGACGGCACCCGCCCCTGCATCGACACGAGCGGAAACTTCCATGTTGTGACCGATATCTTCGATGTTCACGACTATGAGCAGGATCCGAAGATATTCAAGGAGCACTACGACAAACTCGTTTCCGACGGCACGCTCTTTGACAACCACGAGCGCCGCCAGAAATATGCCGGCGAGCCCACTTTTGTCAGCGAATACGGCGGAATCAAATGGGTCATTGGCGAGCAGGACGCAAACGCCTGGGGCTACGGCAACGCGCCGAAGACCGAGAAAGAATTTATTGAAAGATACAAAGGACTCACCGAAGCCCTGCTCGGCAACGAGCTCATGTTCGGCTTCTGCTACACCCAGCTCTATGATATTGAGCAGGAGCAGAACGGACTTTACACCTACGACCGCGAGCCGAAGTTTGATATGGCTATATTCCATAAGATAAACAGCGCAAAGGCAGCGATCGAGGAATAAGGACAGGAGATAATAACAGTCAGATGTCAAACACGACCCGTTCGGGTTTTTACAAAAAAATGTTTTCTTTGGCGATACCTATCGCCCTGCAGCAGCTGCTGACATCATGCGCCCAGCTCGTCGACACCGCGATGACGGTCGGGCTCGGCAATGTCAGCACTGCGGCGATAGGCGTCGCGGGACGCTGGGGATTCCTATTGAACCTCGCTCTGTTCGGCATAAGCTCCGGCACGGCGACGATGACGGCGCAGTTCTGGGGAATAAAAGACAGGCAGAGCATCCGCCGAAGCTACGGAATAGGATTTATTTTGTCGCTTGCAGTCGGCGTGATATATACAGTATCCGTGCTGACTATCCCCGCGCAGATGATGCGCGTGTTCACCTCTGAAGAGGCGGTTATAGCGGCGGGGATTCAGTATTTACAGACTGTCGCGCCCTATGGAATATTTGTTGCTATATCGCTCGTCACGAGCACCGTCATGCGCTCGACTGAAGATGTCCACACGCCGCTTATCTGCTCGATAGTTTCAGTCGCGACAAACACGGTTCTGAACTATATTTTAATAAACGGCAAGCTCGGGTTCCCCGCGCTGAAGCTTCGCGGCGCGGCGATAGCTACCGTCACTGCGATGATAGTTCAAACTATTATGCTGTTTATAATCGGCAACGCGAAGAAGAATATTATTCACGCGCCGATAAGCGAGTTTTTCAAAAAGGACGCGGAGTTCTTCAAGAAGTTCATTCGCGTCTGCGCCCCGATAATGCTCAATGAGCTGCTCTGGGGAGTCGGCACGAACGTCTACGCCATGGTCTATGCGCGTCAGGGCAGCGAGAACTACGCCGCCTATACGATATTCAGCTCGATAGAACAAATAGCGTTCGTTTTCTTCGTCGGCATATGCCACGCCTGCTCGATAATGACAGGCAAGGCCGTCGGCGCAGGCAAGGCGGACGAGGCATACTCCATGGGCAAGCGGTTCATAAGGCTCGTTCCCCTGCTCGGAGTGCTGACGGGACTCGGCATGATAGCTCTGCGCTGGCCGCTCCTGCGCGCTCTGC
>JBNMIN010000186.1:0-2161 GCA_050873305.1 Oscillospiraceae bacterium | reverse complement strand
GGGCGACAAGGTCGTCGCTGTCGAGCTTCGCTTCGGTGAACTTCGCGTCGGCTCTTGCAACGCCCGCATCGGCGACTGCAATGTCTATCGCGGCGTCAAGGCTTATCTTTACTTCCTGCTGGATTTGTCCGGAGCTGCCCGAACCCGTGTCGGGCTTATCCTGCGGCGGAGCGATCGCAGAGAAGATAGCCATAATGACTGACATGAGCGCGACTCCGATGGATTTGAAAATACTTGCAAACATAGTATCTGTCCTTTCTTATCGGGATCGTGTCCCTTAGTACACCCATATAATAACCCGCGAAAATTAAAGAAAGATTAGAGCGCAAAAATTTTTCGGAAAGTTTGAAGTCCGTAAAACAGTGTGCTGTGATGTTGATAAGTTGGGATTTGTCCATCCCCGATGTCAAACAATATAAAACAACAAACCGGCCGCAGAAAAATCTACTGCAACCGGTTCATTTATTTATGCTGTTATACCGCCGTCAAAAGGTTACGGTAAACTCGCTTCCCTCGCCGTAAACGGAGGAGGCGGAGACTTTTCCGCCGTGGAGCGCCGCTATCTGGCTGACGAGCGAGAGCCCCAGACCGAATCCGCTTTCGCGGCTGCGGGGTTCATCCGCGCGGTAGAATCTGCTCCATATCTTCGGCAGATCCTCTTCTTTTATTCCGATTCCGTCGTCCTTCACCGAGAGCGTGATACCGCTGTCCTTTTTGAGCCTGACTTCAATGTGCCCGCCGTCCCTGCCGTATTTGACGGCGTTTGAGAGCAGATTTTCGAGCGTCAGCGATATCAGCTGCGCCTGCGCGGGGATTATAATATTGCTTTCGATGTCCGCGGTGAGAGTGATATTCTTCGCGGGTACAAAATCGGTGCATATTTTTTTGACGAGCTCGCTAAGGTCGGTGTCCTCGAGCTTGTAGCGCTTGTCGCCCTGCTCGGTGCGCGAGAGCGTCAGCAGAGCCGTGACGAGCTCTGTCATCTTGTCCGTTTGCTCGTCTATCGACGAGAGAGCCTCGAGCATATCTTCTTCGCTCGCGTTGTCGGACAGCGCGTATTCGCATTCCGCCTTTATCACGGCGAGCGGCGTGCGCAGCTCGTGCGAGGCGTCCGAAGTGAACTGTTTTTCGTTTTCGAACGAGGTCTGGAGCCTTGCGAGCATGTCGTTGAAGGTCTCGGCAAGCGTGTATATTTCGCCCGCGCTCTTCTCCATTTCTATGCGCTTTGAGAGGTCGGTTCCGTCGGTTATCTCGTGCGCCGAGCGGCAGATATTCTCAACCGGCTTCATCGTTTTGCGCGATATTAAATATGCCCCGACAGCGGCGATGACAATGAACGCCGGGAGAATATATATAACCGTCCTGTTTATCGCGTCGAACGCGCTCTTTGCGGCGTCGGCGTTGATAAATCCGCGCACCCAGACCGGGGGATAGGTCGAATCGCTGCATATGAATTCAACCTTGAAAACCGTCCTGTCCGCATTCGCGGGCAGTTCAACGCTCAGCGAGCTGACCTCATCGCGGGTCAGACTCGCGTGTTCGAGTGCGATATCAATCGCCTTTTCGCTGTTTATTCCGTCCTTGAACTCGGTACTTTTGTAGACGGGGTCGCTGAGCTCGGACATAGCGGTGTCCGCCTCGTATTTAATTATCTTCCCCGAAAAGGCGTCGATTTCATATTCGTATTTGTTGAAATCAAGACGGGTGTCGTAATAATAATATTTGTTACCGTCCGTCTCGAATGTTCCGACCTCGCCGTTCTTGAGATTCTCGCTGTTAATCAGCGCGGCAGGGGACTCGCCGTCGATATATCTGCCGCTCGAGTCAAAGACATTGCAGTAGACCTCGTCGACGAAAAAAGCAAAATCGTTCTCAATTTCGAGAATACCGTTCTTGTATTCTATCTCGTCAACGTTGCGCTCGACCGTGCTTATCAGCTCATTCTGCAGGCGCGAATCGGCGATCTGCGAGCCTGTTATCAGTATTCCGCCGATGCCGAGCGAGCTCACAACGGCGATGAGCAGCGTTATCCACACCGTTATCCGCAGCTTGAACGAAGAGCGGCGGCGCGCGGGTCTTGTTTTTTTATTTGATGACATAGCCTGCACCCCTCACGGTGTGAATGAGTTTGATATCCTCGCCCTCGTCTATCTTCTTGCGG
>JBNMIN010000185.1:0-2214 GCA_050873305.1 Oscillospiraceae bacterium | reverse complement strand
TTGAAGAGGGGCTTGAGTTCTTCTCGAGCATACCGAAGATAAAGCGCAAATTGCAGACTCTCTACGATGTCGGTCTCGGGTATGTCAAGATCGGTCAGCCCGCAACAACGCTTTCCGGCGGCGAGGCACAGCGTGTCAAGCTTTCGACCGAGCTTTCGCGCCGCTCTACAGGAAAGACTGTTTATATTCTTGACGAGCCTACTACAGGTCTGCACACAGCCGATGTACACAAGCTTATCGAAGTGCTTCACAGGCTTGTTGACAACGGAAATTCAGTCATTGTTATCGAGCACAATCTCGATGTTATAAAAACCGCCGACTGGATACTCGATCTTGGCCCCGAGGGCGGCGACGAGGGCGGCGAGATAATTGCACAGGGCACTCCCGAGCAGGTTGCCGCAACCGAAGGCTCATACACCGGGCAATATCTCAAAAAGCTTCTGAACAATACGGAGGAATAACAGAATGATAACTTCACGGACCGTCAGTTCTCTTGAAAAGATTTTTCACGATTCCGAGCCGACCTGCGCGTCGCTCTCGGAGATGTCTATGCTCGGCAACGAACGCGCATCATTACAGCTCGCGTATTTCTCCGACGAGGACACACAGTGCGGGATATCCGTATCCGGCTGGAAGCCCGAAAATATGAAAATATACAAAGTCGTTGAGATAAATTCGGATCTTCCGGCTTTTGAGGACTCTGATTTCTATTTTCTCAGGAAAACTCCGGGGCTCTATCCCGATATGCTTGAGCCTGTTGAAAATAATTCATTCTTCGCGGAGAGCGGACATTACAGAAGCTTATGGATCGAGCTTGATGCGTCCGGCGAATCAGCGGGAAAACATGATATTTTTATCACGGTTTCAAAAGGCAAAGAGACCGTCACGAATGTTATCACTGTCAATGTAATCAACGCAAAGCTTCCGGAGCAAAAACTTATGTGCACCATGTGGTTCTACTGCGACTGCCTTGCGACATATTACAAAGTCGATGTTTTCAGCGAAGAGCACTGGAATATAATCGAAAACTATGTCAGAAATGCCGCGAATCACGGTGTTAATTTTATTCTAACTCCGCTTTTTACTCCGCCGCTTGATACCGAAGTCGGAGGAGAAAGGCCTACCGTTCAGCTTGTCGATGTCAAAAAGACAAAGGACGGCTACGCGTTCGGCTTCGACAAGCTCGACCGATGGATAGACATGTGCAGACGCTGCGGAATCAAATATTTTGAAATGTCGCATCTGTTCACTCAGTGGGGCGCGGAGCATGCGCCGAAGATAGTTGCCGAAGTTGACGGAGAAAAAAAGCGAATCTTCGGTTGGGAGACCGATGCTGACAGCGAAGAATACCGCGACTTTCTGCGCCGTTTTGCTGCGGCTCTGACTGCATTCATCGACAGAAAGGGTATAAGAAACTTCTGCCGCTTCCATGTGTCGGATGAGCCGTCATTGGAGCAGTATGAAGTATATAAAAAGCGCGCCGATCTGATAGCGGAGATATTCCCGGGCTTCAAAGTTATAGATGCGCTTTCGGATATTGAATTTTTTGACAAGGGCGCTGTGAAATATCCTATTCCGTCCGAAGATCATGTCGAAGACTTTGTCGGCAAAGTCGATGAATTCTGGACATATTACTGCTGCGGTCAGCACAACAAGAATGTTCCGAACAGATTTTTCGCAATGCCGTCGGCGCGAAACCGTATTCTTGGCACTCTGCTTTATAAGTACAATGCAACCGGATTCCTCCAGTGGGGCTATAACTACTGGTATTCGCAGTTTTCAAAGCATGAAATAGACCCGTTCACCGTGACCGATGCAGGCAAGGCGTTCCCGTCCGGCGATGCGTTTGTTGTTTATCCCGGCGAAAACGGACAGCCGATTAACTCGCTCAGGTTCAAAGTATTCTATGACGGACTCCAGGATCTTGCCGCGATGCGTCTGCTCGAAAGTCTTGTCGGACGCGAAAAGGCGCTTGAAATCGTGGTTCAGGATGACGAACTCACGTTCCAGAAATATCCGCACGGCAGCAGCTATCTCTTAGCTCTCAGAGAGCGCGTGAACAAAGCTATAAAAGAGAATATATAAAAATCACCGCGACCCGTAACAAAGGCCGCGGTGATATATTTTTATCTCTTATTCTTCTTCGGATTTTGCTTTTCTGTTCATAATGAACTCGTTTACTTTGTCGGACAGCTCGCCGTGAAGCTTATACTT
>JBNMIN010000184.1:0-2289 GCA_050873305.1 Oscillospiraceae bacterium | reverse complement strand
TCGATTCCAAATACTGCACATGGTTCAAGGTTCCGATGATTCAGCCCACCCTCTGGCAGTCCGCTGACGGCTCTGTCCATATGTTCACAAGAACAAAGGTCGGCAAGATCTATCGCAGCGATTCCTACGATAACGGCAAGACCTGGTGCCGCGCTTATGCCACCAAGATTCCCAACAACAACAGCGGCATCGACCTCGACACCGACGATCAGGGCAGAATCTTCCTGGCCTATAACAACGTTGGTATCCCCGGCGTCCGTACTCCTCTTGTCCTCTCCGTTTCGACCGATGACGGCAAGACCTTCACAAAGATAAAGACCTTCGAAAAGGGTCTCGCTGAGTATTCTTATCCCGCAGTTGTCGTCAAGGGTGACACCATCCACATCACCTACACCTACGAGAGAGACTACATCGCATACTGGCAGATAAAGATCAAATAAGTTTTTTGACAATTGGCCTGAGGGTAATCAAGGCTGAGAATAAGGGAAACTGCAACCCATAAAAATATGCGCCCCGAAAGACAGTGCACAGTTCTTTCGGGGCGTGTATATTTTTTTAATCTATTCCGCACTTCTCGCGGATGATATCTCTTATCTGAGGGAACGGGATGACCGGCGGCTGATTTTCAAGATGCTCGCCGATGAGCTTCTCCATCCAGACCATACCGTACCAGCGGTGGAATTTGTATCCGCATTTTGTAAAGCCGCCGACCATTCGGTAGCCGAGATGCGCGTGAAATTCCGCGCTGTTTTTCGTCAGATATTCGTCCTCGACTTCGGGATAGGCAATGCAGGCGTTCATGTTGAGGAAGCCCTGCTCGCGCAGCACGGCTTCGAGCGCGTCGTGGAGCTTTCTGCCGAGTCCGCCGCCGCGCGCATTTTGATCGAGATAGATCGATGTCTCGACCGCCCAGTCGTATGCCGGGCGCGAATGGAGCGGACCCACATAGGCATAGCCGAGGATATCGCCGTCCATTTCGAGCACGAGATACGGGTATTTCTTGAGAGTCGATTCGATTCTCCTGCGGAACTCCTCCTCGCTCGGCACATCGTATTCATATGTTATCGAGGTGTTTTTAACATAAGGCGCGTATATTCCGAGCAGCGCCGGCGCGTCGTCGGGCGTTGCCGCGCGGATTTTTATTTCATCGGTCATTTTATTTTGCCTCCCCTTTCTTCTGCGTTTCAAGCTTTTTCATTGCTTTTCCGAACTGAATAGTAAAGAGTATCGAAGTAAAGGTTATCGCGATAACATCCGCCACGGGCTCCGCCATATAGACGCCCATCGTCTTGTCGGCGACGAATGTCGGCATGATATAAATAAGCGGCAGGAGCAGCACGAATTTGCGAACGACCGCGACAGATATCGAGCACAGCGCGCTGCCTATCGACACGAACGCCATCTGGCACGACATCTGTATACCGAACAGGCAGAGCACGGCGCAGTAGATGCGCAGGGCGTGCGCGGTGAAATCAATAAGCGCGGCGTCGGAGCTGAACATCTTTGCGAAGCCCTGCGGGAACAGCTCGATAAGCCCCCAAAGCAGGAACGAATAAGTGAGGCACACGGCAAGGAGCAATTTGAAAGTTTTCTTGACACGCTCGCTGTTTCCCGCGCCGTAGTTGTAGCTGAGGATAGGCTGAGAGCCCTGCGAAATTCCGTTGAGCGGCAGCATGGCGAACTGCATGACGCTCGTCAGTATCGTCATCGCACCGACAGCGATATCGCCGCCGTATTTGAGCAAAGACGAGTTGAAACAGACCGAGATAACGCTCTCGCTCGACTGCATGATAAAAGTCGCGAGCCCGAGCGCAATGCACGGCAAAATAATTTTAGGCGATACGAAGAAATTCTTCGCCTTCAGGCGCAATATTGTCTTTTTGCCGAAGAGGAACGCCACGACCCAGACGCAAGAGACGCACTGCGATATGATCGTCGCGAGCGCGGCGCCCTTGACTCCCATATGCAGCCCAAAGATAAATATCGGGTCGAGAACTATATTCGACACAGCGCCTATCATGACGGTCACCATGCCGATATTCGCGAAGCCCTGCGCAGTTATAAACGCGTTCATGCCGAGCGTCAGCTGGACAAAAACGGTGCCTATGGCGTAGATATTCATATAATCGACCGCGTATTCTATAGTGTTCTCGCTCGCGCCGAAGGCGAGAAGCAGATCGCGGTCAAAGATAAGCAGCAGCGCAGTCAGAACGGCGGATATTATTATCTGCATGAAAAAGCAGCCGCCGAGTATTTTTTCCGCCGAGCCGTTGTCGCCCTTGCCCATGG
>JBNMIN010000183.1:0-2351 GCA_050873305.1 Oscillospiraceae bacterium | reverse complement strand
CATCTGACGAGCGCGCAGATAACCGATGTGCGTCAAAACGGGCTTGACCGCGTGCTCGCGATAGATTTTTCTGCCACAAACGAGCTCGGCGACAAAGTCGCGCTCACGCTCTACGCCGAAATTATGGCGAAGCACAGTAACCTGATCCTCGTTTCGGAGTCGGGGAGGATAGTCGATGCCGTCAAGCGTATCGACTGCACTCAGTCCTCCGTAAGGCAGATACTGCCCGGCGGCGAATACCATGACCCGCCCGCGCAGAATAAACTGAGCCTGCTCGAAGAGACCGCTGAAAAGACAGCGGAAACCGTGTTCTCTTTCTCTTCAAAGATGCTCTCATCCTCGCTGCTCAGCTGCGTCGAGGGTGCGTCGCCGCTCATATGCCGCGAGATAGCGGAGACGAGCGGGGGAGACATTCAAACAGGCTGCGCCGACGAAGCGCAGCGCGAGCGAGTATGCGCCGCACTTGAGAGCATAAAAAACAGGCTCGATTTAAATTCCGGCAAACCGACCATGCTCAAGGACGAATCCGGCAAGCCGTTCGATTTCTCTTTTGAAGAGATACACCAGTACGGCACGGCGTATACCTCCGAGAGCTATGACAGCTTCTCTCAGCTTCTCGATGAATTCTACAGCGAGCGCGACAGAATAGACCGCACGCGCCAACGCTCGTCCGATCTTCAGAAGCTTCTGAGCAACGCGACTTCGCGAATAAGTCGCAGACTCAACAATCAGCGCGCCGAGCTTGCCGCCTGCGCCGATAAAGATGAACTGAGAATAAACGCCGAGCTGATAACCGCATATCAGCACACTCTCGGCAAGGGCGTACCGTTCTACGAAGTGGCGGACTATTATAACGAAAACAAGCTTCGCCGCATAAACGCCGATCCCGCGCTCTCTCCGAGCGCAAACGCGCAGAAGTATTATAAAGAATACCGCAAAGCAAAGACGGCGGAGCAGATGCTCGCAACGCTCATCGAACAGGGTGAGGCGGAGCTTCAATATATAGATACCGTCTCCGATGCACTCAGCCGTGCTTCGGGTTTCGGCGAGATAAACGAGATCCGCGCTGAGCTTGCGGCGTCCGGATATATAAAGAGAAAGAGCGTCCAAAATAAAAAAGGTCTGCAGAAGCCGAGTGCTCCGATGGAGTACCGGTCTACAGACGGATTCAAAATTTTGGTCGGCAGAAACAATGTTCAGAACGATAAGCTCTCGCTGAAAACCGCCGCAAAGGGCGATATGTGGCTCCATACGCAGAAGATACCCGGCTCCCATGTCATAATTTGTACCGAGGGTATGGAGATACCCGACTCGACGCTCGAGGAGGCGGCGCGCCTCGCGGCTTATCACAGCAGAGCGAGGGAATCGTCAAATGTGCCCGTTGATTATACTCGGGTGAAGAACCTCAAAAAGCCCGTCGGCGCGAAGCCCGGTAAGGTTATCTACCATGTGTATAACACAGCTTTCGTGACTCCCGACAGCGCCGAGGCGGAGAAGCTTGCCGTCAAGGTATGAGCCCGATGAGCCAGAAAATTCCGCTCAGCGGAGCGGGCAGAAAATATAAATAATCCCTGTACTTTTCCGGCAGTGACAGATTGAATGTCACTGCCGTCTTTTCGTTTATATTGAGCTCGAGCTTTTTTTCGCTGTGGGCGAGTGCCACCGTGCTGCCGCTCTCTCCCATAGCCATGTGCCGCGAGTTGCCGCCCGCATATGATATCCCCGCCGCGAGCCCGGTCATGCTCAGAATGAGTATGCAGCTTATCATAAATCGCTTCGCGGTGGCTGTGAATGTTTCTGCCTTTTTGTTCTTGCGCCTTTTCATGGAATACCCCCGTTCTGCGGGAAGTATTCCCTTTTTTATGCGGAATATTCGTCGAGCAGCTTTGCAATGGCTGTGCCGACCAGCCTGCCGGAATATGCGGCCTCTTCAAGCGTGTTTGCGTCGCTGCCCATCTCGAGCAGGAGATTGCAGTGCGACAGATTCATGTTGTATTTGCGCTGCGAAAACAGAATAGGTCTCATCAGCCCAGGATACATCGTCTCGCAGGTCTGCTGCAATCTGACTGCAAAGCGCAGATTCTGTTCCCAGTCGGGGAAGTCTTTGACCTTGCCCTCCTGCGCCCCGGTGATTATCATAATTTGCGCCGCCTTTTTGCCGTTTATCTCTGCGGTAGGTTTTATCTTGCTGCCGTTGCTCAGATGTATCGCGTCGCGGTGGATGTCAAGAACGACTTGAATCGACGGATATTTCTTGAGATAAGCCTCAACATTGACTTTCGAGTGGTCGTATGCGCCGGTATATTTTCTGTCGTGTATCTCCGTGTCGTGGATTACTTTGTAGCCGGATT
>JBNMIN010000182.1:0-2390 GCA_050873305.1 Oscillospiraceae bacterium | reverse complement strand
GTTTACGGGTGCCAAGAATAAATAAGCAAAAAACAAACAGCCGCACGTGAGCGGCTGCTTGAGATAGTAATGCGTTGTCAAACCTTTCGATGCCCCTTTCAGGGGCTGTGCCAGTAGGCGCCCCTTATAGGGGCTGTGCAAACCACTAGTTTACTAGTGGTTATGATTAGAAGGGTGATATATCAATTAAAGGGGTTGTAGTAGAATGATCTGCTGTCCTGCTGGGTTGTCTGCTCCTGCTGCTGTTGAGAGGAGGCGGACGAAGTGTTTCCGGTGTCCTCGACGAGCTTTACCTTGACATTGAATTCCTTTGTCTGATAGTTGCTCGATATCCTGCACAGGGTCAGAGTCAGCGTATCGCCGACCTTGGCATTTTCAATCGCTTCGAGCAGGACTTCCGAGGTGCTCAGCTCCTTGCCGTTGACCGCCGTTATAAGATCGCCGACCTGAGCGCTGCTGTTTGCAAGGTCGCTGTCCGCGTTGATATCCGCGATGATAAGCGAGCCCGCCGGCAGACCCTTTATCTGCACGATCATGTTATACTGCTGGTTCGATGTGTTGGAATAGTAGCTGATGCCGAGCTTCGGGCGGTTCGGCACTCTGCCGTAGGCGATAAGGTCGTCGATTATCTCTTTTGCGGACGAAATCGGGATAGCGAAGCCCATGAGCTCATAGCTGCTGTCGCTGATTTTAAGGGAGTTGATACCGACCACCTGGCCGTATTCGTTTATCAGCGCGCCGCCGGAGTTGCCGGGGCTGATAGCCGCCGTGTGCTGAATGCACTCCATGGAATAGCCTATCTGGCTGCTGACCGTTCTCGAAATCGCGGAGACCATGCCGTTTGTGAACGAGCCGAAGAACTCGGTGCCGCCGGGGTTGCCTATTGCATAGACGGTCTCGCCGACCGTAAGCTTCGTTGAATCGCCGAACTCTGCGGCGGTGAAGCCCGTAGCCTTTATTTTCAGCACTCCGATATCGGTGCGCGAATCGTAGCCGACTATCTCGGCGTCATACTGAGTGCCGTCATGCAGCTGAACGACGGCTTTGACGCCCTCGCCGCTGATAACATGGGCGCAGGTGATAATATAGGTATAGGTGTGATCTTTATTTTCGCCCATGACTATGCCGGAGCCTTCGCCGGAAGCCGAGCTTGACGACTGGCTGTATACGACTATGCCGACATTGCTCGGCGAAACTTTTTCATATATCTGAGCCGAAGTAAGCACGCCGTTGCCCTTTGAAGTCGTTGTCGCTTTCGGGGTCTCGGCGATGTTCAGCTGAGCGTCGCCCTCGGAAGTGCCGGTAACCGAAGTGCCGCCGGAGCTGTTGTTATTATTTCTCTTTGCAAGCACCGTAACGGTCGCGGAAACCGCAATAACAACTGCGAGAATCGCGGCGAAAACCGCAACGCCTTTCTTCTTCGCGCTCATCTTTTTCTTCTTTTTCTCGGGCTGGGGCGGCGTATAGCTGCCGGAATTATATGAATTCTGGCTGTTATAGCTGCCCTGTCCGGGCTGCTGCGGAGCAGAATAAACCTGATCCGGCTCAAGCGGTGCAGACCGCTGTGCGGTGTCTGCCGAGTTGTCTTCGGGCGGCGTCTCGCCGGAGCTGCCGAAGTTGTTCACATAATCATCATTATACATAAACTGAATTTACCTCCATCCATTGCCTTCGGGATATCCTTCATCTTTTGACACTATTATGGACTTTCAATATTACGATTTCTTGAACGACCGGTAAATAACCTTTGGATTTTTATTCAACTTTTTTCCGCAAAAATTCATCTCAGCGGAAGCCAGAACACGAACTGCGTATATTCGCCCGGCTCGCTGTTGACGGTTATCTGACCGCCGTGCATATCGATTATGGTCTTGACTATATACAGTCCGAGACCCGCTCCCTTGACATCGTAGCTGCGCGACTTGTCCGTTTTATAGAAGCGTTCAAAGACCTTGCCCGCCTCTTCGCGCGAGATTCCCTTGCCACTGTTTTTGACGGAGAATATCATCTTTTCGCTGTCCGACTTTATCGCAACCTCGATATAGCCGCCCTCGTTCGTGAACTTCACGGCGTTGTCGATAAGATTATACACAACCTGGTTTATCATATCCTCGTCGGCGCAGATGTTGAGCGGCTCGACTTTATCAAGCCCGCGTATCTCTATCTTCTTTTCATCTATCGCGCGCTCGAATCCGAGCATCGTTTTGAAGGTCATTGCTGAAATGTCGAACTCCTTGGGCTGGATTTTTAACTGACCCGCCTCTATCTTCGACATATTGAGCATACCCGTGACAAGGCGAGAAAGGCGCTTGACCTCATCGGAGACTATTCTGAGATAGTATGTGCTCTTCGACGAATCTATCGTGCCGTCGAGTATTCCGTCTATGAAT
>JBNMIN010000181.1:0-2401 GCA_050873305.1 Oscillospiraceae bacterium | reverse complement strand
TCCGAGAATAATAGACTTCGAGCGCATCGGCGCGATAGCGAAATCCGTCGGCGCATATTTCATGGTCGACATGGCGCACATCGCTGGACTCGTTGCGGCGGGGCTGCATCCCTCGCCCGTGCCCTACGCCGATGTTGTAACGACAACCACGCACAAGACTCTCAGAGGTCCCCGCGGCGGACTCATTCTCTCGAAAGCCGAGCTCGGCGCAGCGATAAACAAATCCATTTTCCCCGGCAACCAGGGCGGTCCGCTCATGCATGTTATCGCGAGCAAGGCGGTCTGCTTCGGCGAGGCGCTCAAGCCGGAGTTCAGAGATTATCAGCAGAGACTGCTCAACAACTCCAAGGCTCTTGCCGAGGCTCTTAAAAAGCGCGGAGTCAATCTCGTCTCCGGCGGCACTGACAACCACCTCATGCTCCTCGACCTGCGCTCGCTCGGCGTAACGGGCAAGGATCTCGAGAAGAGACTTGACGAAGTCAACATCACGGCGAACAAGAACGCCATACCCAACGACCCCGAGACCCCGTTTGTCACAAGCGGTCTGCGCCTCGGAACGGCGGCCGCCACGACAAGAGGTCTTGACGAGAGCGACATGGACAAAATCGCAGAGTTTGTTTTCCTCGCGGCGACTGATTTCGAAAACAGCGCCGACGCCATCCGCGCCGGAGTTGCAGAGATCTGCGCAAAGCACCCGCTCTACGAATAAAAATTTGCACTGTGTGCCCTCGATAAAGCGAGGGCACATTTTTTATGCAGATAAAAAACGGCACTCCCGATTGAGAGTGCCGCTATGTATTTTAATTATTTGAGCATACCGTGCTCTTTTGCGTATTCGTAATATGCCTCGATGCTGCGTCTTCTCGCCTCGTTGACGCTCGAACCGGTTCTGGTGACGGTCGTCATCGGGATGCCCTGCAGGCTGACGAGATACTTTGCGCTCGCGTTGAAGCCGCTGTCGATAGCGTTGTCGAGCAGGATTATCTCGTTGAAGGTCTCTCTCGCCTTGGCTATGTCCTTCTCAACAAAGAACTCGTCATACATCTTGCGGAACAGATTTGCGCCGCAGGAGGTCGGGGTTGCGCACACGCCGCGCGCGCCCGCCATATATGCGTCAAACAGCAGCGGGATGTTCGCCTGGAGCACTGCGGAATCGCCCTGAACGGCGATTTTGTCTTTTATTCCCGCCATGGTGCAGGTGGTATCCTTTATTCCGTGGAATCTGCCGGTCTTGACCAGCTCGCCGTATGCCTTGCCGGACATATTGCACGGCTGCATTCCCGGGAACTCATAGAGAATAATCGGCAGAGTAGTATATCCCGCGAGCTCGCTGAGATATTCGACAAGTCTCTCGTCGCTGTCGGCATAGCCCTTTGAGACGAAAACGAGTCCGTCAACGCCGGTCTGCTCCATGCGCTTGACCTCTTCGACCTGCATATGCCATGTCGGCTCAAGGTTCGCCGTGGCGACGACTTCCGCGCTGCCGGAGTGCTTTGCGGCGATAGTCGCGCACTTGACTCTCTCCTCGGGGGTGAGCGCCGTCATCTCGGAGCTGCCGCAGACTGAGAACAGATGATGGGTCCCTCTCTCGACCTGCCACTCGACATACTGCGCGTAGACATCATAATCTATAGACTTATCCTCTTTGAACGGGGTGAGCAGAAGGGAATAAACTCCCCTGTAGCTCTCGGGCTTATCAGTAAACATTGTTTCCACCTTCCGAAGTTTGTTCTTTTACCAACGCTGATATCTTACTCCACAATGCACAAAAATGCAATAGAAAAAAGCTAATTGTTGCATTTTAGGCTGCATTCTCTCACCCTGCCGCAAAAGTTATTATTTTTTGCTTTTATCTTTGTCTATCGGCACCAATACCCACTCTTCATCCGTGACGTCTACAGTATATTTACCGAAGCCGTCATCGTAGGTTCTTGTATGATATCGAACTCTTCTCTCAACCTTTTGTCCCTTGCGTTTATTATATTTGCCGACAAAAACAACAGTCAATATAACTGTTAACAACGCCGCGAACGGATATGCAATCAGCATTGCTACAAATTGTTCCATGGTTCAGCCTCCTTTGGCTCTATTATATCGCAAGCTCCTGTTTCGGCAAGGTAATAAAACGGACTCTGCTTCAGTACTTTTCAAGATTGACTTGTGTGTCCGTTTGCACCGCCGCGAAAACCATTTACAATCCCTGATTGTCCTGCCACCAATCAAATTCGTCCCAGTAATCTTCAATGCGTCTCGATCTTTTCGGTTTCAAGCCCAGCACATCCCGAAGTATCTTAACTACTAACCATATCAGCGCCACAACCGCAAAAACAGGTATTGACAACCAATTGTACTCCGGGAACCACGCATCAACAGCGCAAACGAGTAGGAATCCGAAAATAGT
>JBNMIN010000180.1:0-2414 GCA_050873305.1 Oscillospiraceae bacterium | reverse complement strand
GGACTGCGTGTTTCCGGCGTCAATGCGTGGTCGTTCGGCGCGTCATTTGAAGCCCAGCTATCTTTTCTTGTCCCATTCTCGTCGCTCAATGCGGGCGTGTTCGTCTGCGCCGGGGAGGGGACTGTCAGCATCTTCGGCGAAAACGGGCTGAGCGTGTCCGCGGCGCTCGGCAGAAAGGCGGCGGATTTCATGGAGAGCGATTTGTCTCCAGCGCCGTCATGCGGGCGGCTTTTTGATATGTCCGCCATGGGTATGCTCTACCGCGACGAGCTGATGCGCCATGTGCCCTACGGCGTATCCGACTGCGCGATACTCAGCTCGGATTCAATGATATCAGCACTCATAAACGACTGCATACGCACCACCTCGAACGAGCGCGCGCTGACCCTCAGAATAAACCGCAGGGGAACGAGTCTTAGCGCATATACTGAAAAGACCGGAGTTGTGCCGTTTGTCAAGCTAATTGCCCTCTGCGGAATGTACGAGCTCGAGAGCGGGCGGGATATCTCCGTCCCTTACGATTCTCCCGCGTTTCTCGATGATCTCGCGCGAAGCTACGGCAGGACGGCCTATCGCTATCTCTCCGCCCCGTCGGACGGCTCGGACAATGTTGCGCGCCGTCTCGCAGCGCGCCAGTTCTGGTCGCGCGACGCACTGTTCACCGCGGCAAAGCTCGCCTGCATCTTGGAAGAGAAAAATATGACCTTTCCCGAGCTCTATTCTCTTCTGCCGCCGCTTTTTGTTTACAGCACCACGGCGCAGCTTGAGCTGCCGCCCGACTATCTCGACGAGTTCGAGGGCGAGAACTTCTCATTCGGGCGCGATGGAGCGAACGGCTTCGTGCTTGTCGAAAAGCGCGGAAAAACGCATATTTCGCCGCTCGGCAACGGGCGTTTCCGCCTGACGGCGCAGAGCTTTGACGAGGAGACCGCGCGCGAGCTCTGCGCCGAGGCGCAGGCGTTCATCTCCTCCGGTGCAAAGTGATGCAACACCTTTTGCCGATGTGTCTTTTTGTAAGTCGCGCATAATTTTATTGCAGCGAGCGGGCGCTAATTTGTGTCTACTTTACTTGACAGTTTTATCCAATCATAGTAAAATTAACAATAGGGATATTTTTGTATTATGACTGCACGCATATGTCTTAACTACCCGAAATTTGTCTTGTACCCATGCTGAAAATATCATCGCGTTTTTAACAGACAAGGCTTTAATTCCCGCACCTTGACCGGTCGGGGTTCTACTTACATCAAAAATTTAACAGAAAAGGAGATTTCTATGCCAAAAGCAAAAGAAACCGGCGCAGCGCCTGCGCCCGCAAAGAAGACTGCGGGCAGGCGCAGCTACCGCAGTTACGGCAAAATTAAGCCCGCACCGGGCAAATCGAAGGCTGAGCCCAAGCCTATAAAAGTGTCGTTTTTAGGCGGCCTGAATGAAGTGGGCAAGAATATGACACTGTTCGAATACGGCGAGGATATGTTCCTTGTCGATTGCGGACTTGCGTTCCCGGATCAGGATATGCTCGGAGTCGATCTCGTGCTTCCCGATTTCACCTATGTCGAGCGCAACGCGGACAGAATACGCGGAATAGTCATAACCCACGGACATGAGGATCATATCGGCGGTCTGCCTTATCTTCTCAAGGTTCTCAATGTGCCCGTCTACGGCACGAAGCTCACTGTCGGACTCATTCAGGGAAAGCTTCGCGAGCACGGACTGCTCAATTCCGCATCCCTCAATGTTATCAATCCCGGCGATGTGATAACCCTCGGCGGCTTTACCGTTGAGGCTATCCATGTCAACCATTCCATACCCGACGCACTCGGACTCGCTATCCGCTGCGAGGGCGGCACTATCGTCCACACTGGCGACTTCAAAATCGACACAACGCCTATCGACGGCGGCATGATGGATCTCGGCAGACTCGCCGAGATAGGGCAGGAGGGAGTCCTCTGCCTTATGTCCGACTCTACCAACGCCGAGCGTCCCGGCTTCACCGAGAGCGAGAGAAAGGTCGGCGAATCGTTCGAGACCCTCTTCCGCAAGGCGGGCAACAACCGCATAATAGTTGCAACATTCTCTTCCAATATCCACCGCGTGCAGCAGATAATGAATGTTGCGGCGAGCCTCGGGCGTAAGGTCGCGCTCGTCGGCAGAAGCCTTGAAAATGTCGTAAGTATCTCGGCGGAGCTCGGCTATCTTAACGTCCCCGAGGGAATAGTTATCGATATCAATATGATAAACCGCTATCCCGCCGATAAGCTCGTTATCATCACCACTGGCAGCCAGGGCGAGCCTATGAGCGCCCTGACCCGCATGGCGTTCTCGGATCACCGTAAGGTCGAAATTCATCCCAACGATTATGTTATAATTTCCGCAACTCCGATTCCCGGCAACGAGAAGACCGTCAGCCGCGT
>JBNMIN010000179.1:0-2438 GCA_050873305.1 Oscillospiraceae bacterium | reverse complement strand
AGAAGACCCGTCCGTTTTCACTCTCAAGGATATCGACACCGACGAGTGGGCGCGCAGAATAAAGAGCACGGGCAGCACCGGCGTTATTTTCACCGCGAAACACCACGACGGCTTCTGCCTGTTCCCGAGCAAATATACCGATCACACAATAGCGGCGACCGGATACAGAGACGGCAAGGGCGATCTTGTAAAGCAGCTCGCCGATTCGTGCAGAAAATATTCGCTCAAATTCGGCATATATCTCTCACCGTGGGACAGGCACGAGAGCACCTACGGCACCGAGGAGTACAACGACTATTTCTGCAATCAGTTAACCGAGCTCTGCACGAATTACGGCGATATTTTCTGCTTCTGGTTCGACGGCGCGTGCGGCGAGGGCAAAAACGGACGCAGGCAGCGCTATGACTGGGAGCGGTATTATGAACTCATCAGGCGCCTTCAGCCCGGCGCGATAATCGCGAACTGCGGACCCGATGTCCGCTGGATAGGCAACGAGTTCGGCAGGGCGAGAAAATCGGAGTTCAGCGTAGTCCCGAGACGTATGTGGGACGGCTCCTATGTTGCGGCGCAGTCGCAGCAGAAAGAGGGCGCAACGGTTATGCTCAGAAAGCTGTCGAACACTGACAAGTCGCTCGGCGAGCGCGAACAGCTTGTCGGCGAGGAGCTCTGGTGGTATCCCGCGGAGATGGATATCCCGGTCACATATTTCGGCTGGTTCTGGCGTCCGCTGTTTGAGATATTCTTCACCCGCACCGTATCGAATCTCACAAAGTGCTATTATAACTCCGTCGGCGGCAATGCGATGCTCCTTGTTAATATCCCGCCGAACAATCGCGGCGAGCTGCCCGACAGGTTCATAAACCGCCTCGTAAAAGCGCGGAAGAGAATCGAAAAGCGCTTTGAAAACAAGGCGGAAATACTGAAAACCGAGAGCGACGGAAATATTTTCACCGTCTCGATAAAACCGCATAAAGTTAAGACAGTAGTGATATCCGAGGATATCACGAAGAGCCAGCGCATCGAAAAATTTCATATAACCGCCGGAAACAGAACCGTGTACAGCGGCACGACCGTCGGCTATAAAAAGATATGCCGCCTGAAACGCGGGATAAGAAACTGCACGGAACTCAGAATTCATATAGACGAGTGCCGCAAAGAGCCGCATATCGCGGGGATAAGGGTATATTAACAAAGAATGTTGTATTAACATTTCAGGAGGCAAGCACATGAAATCATCAAACGGTAAAACAGAAAAAGGCGGTTGGCTGGGGCTTGTTATCTTTTTGCTTGCGGAAATTGCAGCTGCCTTACTTTTTAATATTCCGTGGATTATCCTGCGTGAAAAGATAGCCTTCGCCGATGAGGATGTTACCGCCTTTTCTCCCGTGATTTCGAGCTTTTACATAGGAATTCTTTTGCTGGGTCTGATAATTCTGCGGATTGTTATATCTTTAGCAGGGGTAGGCGGACATGGAAAAACAAAGAACGGCGCGATCTACGCTGTGCCTATGAAAAAGAGCAGCCGTAGGTCGTTCAGCAATTCGGGAGCGCGATTCAATATTTCCGGTCGGCGAGTCATAGTTATCATTCTTGTTGTCGCTATGCTGCTGCCGATGCTTCTTGGAATTTGCTGGCGCAAGAGTCTGACCTGTGAAAATTCCGTTAAGTTTTACAGCCCGTTTGGAAACTGTACAGCAGTGTATGACCCACAAGATATAGAAAAGGTTGAGATATACGCAAGGGATCCGGAACGGTGGATCAGCATTTTGTCGGCGAGACGTATAAGAGAGTCCGTTTTTGGAATAAAGCTGACATTTACAGACGGGAAAACGGCGAAGTTTGAAAAATATTATTTCAAGGGCGGCATGAAAGACGGTATGCCGGATAGGATGCTTGACCAGATGGCTGAAATAAAGGCTCTCGTGCCGAGCGAAAACTTTTCTTCATCAGGTATCGAAAAGATTTCCCGTGTTCTTAACGGACTGAATTATGAACAGAGAATGAAGCTGTATAAGCTGTTTGGCGAAGAACGGTAATACCGCATAAACCCTATTGATTATTTTTGAAAATCGTGCTAATATAATGACAGATATCGAGAGCTGCTTTTAAAAAGCGGCTTTCTGAAAAGTTTCAAGTTAGCTTTTGCTAACTAAAAACGAGGTGATACGCATGAAAAACTTTTGGGATCGCAACGCCCGCTTCTACGATGTGTTCATGAAAAAGGACGCGGCGGCATATGAGCAGATGTATGCGCTGATGCGACCCGCCGTGAAAGATAAAACCGTTCTCGAACTCGCGACGGGTACGGGTATGATAGCGAAAAATATCGCGGACTCGGCAAAAATGATAGAGGCGACCGACCTCTCGCCCGAGATGATAGAACAGGCGGAGCGGGGGAACAGCTGCGGCAATATACATTTTTCGGTGCAGGATATGTT
>JBNMIN010000178.1:0-2474 GCA_050873305.1 Oscillospiraceae bacterium | reverse complement strand
CTTGATGCTGCTCTCCTTGACGAAGATAACTCTGATAACAACATCTCTGTCGGGCATGATGAACTTGTCGCTCGCTATAGTGACCTTGTCGACGCCTTCTTCAACGACCTCTTCCCAACCGTAGAAGATCCAGCCGCTGTCGGGCTCTGCGTGAAGGGTTATCTCCGTGCCCGCAACAGCGGTCTTGGGGACGGAATAGGTCTTGCCCTTGCCAACGGGGAGTATCGTGATGCTGTGCTCCTCGGGAATTACCTCGGGGATTGCCTCGAAGATTGCCTTAACTTCAACATCCTCGTCGGGCATGACAAACTTGTTGTCCGTTATCTCTATGCCGCCCTTTATGACCTGCCACTCCTTGAAGCGGAAGCCCTCGTTGGCTTCTGCGGTAAGGGTGATTTCCGTGCCTGCGAAAGCGGTTTCCGCGGATGCGGTTGCAGTGCCGTTTTCATCGGCCGTCACAGTGATGCTGTGCGTGATGGGGTCAATAGGCGGCTGTTCGCCCTCGGCGAATATCGCCTTAATTTTTACGGACGAATCGGGCATAATAAACGAGTTGCGTTCAATTGTAACGTTGCCCTCGATGACCTCATAGCCGACAAAATGGCAGCCTTCGTTGGGCAGGGGGAATAAGTTTATGCGATCTCCGGCAAACTGAGCCTCGCGGTTGGCGCTGGCTGTGCCGGGACCCTCGGAAATAACCGTGATGTTGTGGAATATCGGGAGCTTAAAGATAGCGTAGTAAGTATATTCCGTATCGTTGGGGTTGCGCATGAATAATTCATCTGCCGTGCCGTAATCTACGAGATTGACATCGCTTTTCGTGAAGTTCGAGGTCTCGAAGTCGTCGAGAAGCTCGAATTGGCAGCACAGATAATACTGCCTGTCCGTCTCAAAGACATCGGTGCTGTCGGCCGGGATTCTTGAGGCGAATACCGAGTTCAGGTCGGTTGCGTCGGTGCAGAAATAATATCCGTCGCCGTAGACATTGCTCCAGTCAGCGCCGGCAAAGCCGATCTTTTTGTTAACGGGGGTTTGGACGATAACGTTTTTATAGCCATAATTACCCATTACAAAGTCTAATGCCAGCGGGGACTTTGCTTTTTTAAACAGATAGAAGCAGTCAAAAATCAGGTGGGGAGTTCCCGGCCGCTGAGTGTACTCCAGACTGAGGGTGACGGTTTGTCCCGCATATGCGGACAGGTCGACTTCGACATTCACCCAGCTTCCCGAAACTATTTCCTGGGTATGAATGAGGTCTCTACCCCATACGCCGGGTTTCGAAAGCCATATTTTGATACTATCCCTTGCCGAGGTGATGCCGTCACTTAAAAAATGCCTGGTTTCAAACGAGAAGAGGTACTTTTCGTTTGCTTCGAGCTTAGTGTCGGGCAGTAATAATTTGTTTGTGACCAACCTGGTTTCGACTCCGCCGTCTTCAAGTTCAACTGTCGCGGATTGGTTATGTACACGAAGATAATTTCGACCGTGATGCGCTGACGTTGTTGTAGTGTTGGCGGCATTGATGTTTGCTTGGGTTTCAACGGTCTTGCGCCACCCTGAGGGCAGATTTTTTCCACCTGGTTCAAGGTCTTCAAAGCTCTCAAACCAGACTACATCGTATCCCGCGCGGGTGTGGTCGGGCGTTGTGCTGTCGGCAGAGGCGATGAAAATCATTCCGAACAGCATGAAGCAGCAGAGCATCATACTTAAAATGCGTTTTTTCATTTTGTTGTTCCTCCGATTTATATTTTCGTTCTTTCCCTCCTTTGTTCTGCGGAAGGACTTTTTTTACTCCGGCAAAAGCCGGTCTGACCTATGAGCTTTTACAGACCATATATCACCGCCCTTTTAAAACGCAAAAAACCGGGGACAGCGCAAAAATAGCCTGTCTCCGGCATAGTTATGTTTGTTTTGTTATGCAAAAAGACCTGTTGCTGCAACAAAAGGGCAGAAAGATTCACTCGGCTCTCGCCGAGGAAAATATCCGTCCTGCCGTAGCCTGTCATTGCAAGGTCCTCCGTCCGTTTTTGGGGGTGCCGCGACCCGCGGGGTAGGGGGTATCGAATGAAGCAGATTATGCATTTTATACTATTCCGGATATATTATACCATCTGTAACAGAAAAGCGCAAGCATTTTTACAAAATCTATATATTGCCCTCTGTAATATCATCGTGCAACAAAAATCGAGCGGCCGCCGAAGCGACCGCTCTTTTCAGTGTTCCGAAAGATTAGCTTTCTTCTTTCTTCTTTTTCTTGCTGACAACAGTGCCTATTGCAGCACCGCCGCCGATTACCAGAGCCGCAGCCCAGAGGAGTACGTTAGTCGTATCACCTGTGTCGGGTACGTCGGTTGCGCCGGGCTTGTCGGGTGTACCGGGCTTGTCGGGTGTACCGGGCTTATCGGGTGTACCGGGCTTGTCGGGTGTACCGGGCTTGTCGGGTGTGCCGGGCTTGTCGGGTGTGCCGGGCTTAT
>JBNMIN010000177.1:0-2482 GCA_050873305.1 Oscillospiraceae bacterium | reverse complement strand
GATATTGAGGTTGCTCGAATCATACTGGAAAGTGCCGTCCTCTTTGAACTCTATAGTAGCGTTGTTCTGCGAGTCGCCCCACTTGCCGACTATGAGCTTGTCAATTTTCGCTCCGCAGCCCGCAAAGGCGCAGACGATTATCGCGACAGCCATAACGAGAGCTGTCAGCCTGAGAGTCTTTTTCATTGGTGATTACCATCCTTTCTGTTTTGCCGCTTTTCTTCCATGCTCATTATATCACACTCCGCTCTTTTTTGTCCATAGGCGTTAGTACCCTGCAACACCTAAAACTTTACAAGCCTTGCGTCGTCTGATTGCGTTTAACAGCGTCTTCAAACTTGACAGGCGACAGCCTGCCTGCGTTTTCATCCTTGTTTAACACAATCATACTTGCAACCAGATGTAAACTTTTAGGCGTTACAGGGTACTGCGTGTCGAAAAAAGGTATAAACAGATTGTTTACATTTTTGTAAAAATAATGTATAATTTTCCTGCTGCACATATGTGCTTACGAAAGGAGAATACAAAAATGAAGAAAAATCCGTTCAAGCGGATACTCTGCATTGTCATCGCCGCAGTGATGCTCTGCTCGGTATTTGCTTCGACCGCGGCGGCCGCCACCAAGTGCGCCTGCGGCCATTCACCCGTTGTCATGATCTCCGGCTTCGGCGCGACCATTCTCTCGGAGAAGCAGGAGGACGGCTCATTGAAGCGCGTTTTCCCGCCCGACACCAAAGAGATCCTCAAGCTCCTCGGAGTCAATGCCCCCGACCTCGTAACGGGCATAATCGAGCTCATAGCCCAGAAGGGCACGGACGGCATCGAAAAGCCGCTTCGCGACATCATCACTTCTATAGTTGAGCCGCTCAGAATGAACGACGACGGTACTTCCTATTACGACATCGTGCCGATACTCAGCGGCGCGAAGAACACGAGCCTCGAGGCGTTCACGAAGAACGACCAGCTCGACCTCGTCCCCTACACAGGCTCCGAGTTCCTCGACATGGAGGTCATCGGCGACGAGATAGGCGACGACCATGTTTTCAACTTCCTCTATGACTGGAGACTCAGCCACGCCGATGTTGCGGCTCAGCTCCACGATTATCTCGCAGAGGTCTGTGCCCTCACCGGGCACGACAAGGTCAGCGTATACAGCATCAGCCAGGGCAGCCTGCTGCTGGGCACTTATATGTATGAGTATCCGAACGACAACTATATCGACCGCGCAGTGTTCGACACTCCGCTTCTCGCGGGCAGCAACCTTGTCTCCGATCTCTATACTGACAAGCCCCTTGCATTGAACTTCGACACCACCCTCGATATCCTCAGAGCTATCCTGCACACCGAGACCGACTTCTCGTTCGTCATGGACATCATCCCTGCCGACGGCGCGAACAACATCGCCGACTACGGTCTCAAGAGCATGATCCTGCCGAGCGTTATAAACATCCCCGCATTCTGGGAGATGTGCGCTCCGGATCAGTATGACTATATCAAGTCCCTGCGCCTCGACTCCGTCAAGAACGCAAAGCTCATTGAAAAGGTCGAAAAAGTCAGAAACGGCTTCATGTCTCACATTTCCGAGACCCTGTATGCTCAGCAGAAGAAGGGCGTCAGCGTTTCGATAAAGGCTTGCTCCGGCGTTCCGCTCGCATCGGGCACCGTTGACAACAGCGACGGCATAGTCAACATGAAGTATTCCTGCGGCGCCGTATGCGCGCCCTTCGGCGAGACTTTCCCCGCCGACTACAAGCAGGCTGTCAAGACCGGCAAGAACAACATCTCGCCCGACAGAACAGTCGACCTTTCGACCGGCTATATGCCCGAGCGCACATGGGTCGTTGACCGCCACTATCACGGTCAGGCAGAATGGGATCCCCGCACCTACTCCCTGCTCATGGATCTCCTGCTCACCGACAACATCAAGGACGCATATTCGCACATCGAATATCCCCAGTTCATGGAGAGCCTCGCTCCGACGAGCGATGTAGTCGTTCTCTTCAAGAGCACGAACTCCTCGTTCCTGCCGACTCTCTCGAAGCACCTCTTCTCCTGCAACTCCGTCATGGTCAAGAACCTGTCGAAGAAGGACAAGATAAAGATCTCTTCGATAACCTCGGAGAACGGCACGCTGAACTTCGCCCTGCCCTATCCGATAGTCCTTGAAGCAGGCGAGAGCGCCGAGATTGCCTTCACCGGAAAGGTTCCCGCGGCCGAGAGCTACGACAAGATAACCGTCGCTTACAAGCGCATGACCGTCACCGGCAAGGACGCGACCCGCGACTTCGGCTTCACCGTCACCCGCAGCTATTCGGGCGTCACGAAGATTGATCTCACCCCCGCTTATATCATCACCGCTATCCGCATAGCGCACGATATCAGCGATGTCCTCGCTCAGATAAACGCGGTCATCTCGTTCATCAACGGGCTGAAATAAAAATTATAACAAAGCGCGAGCGGCATAACCGAAGTTATGCCGCTC
>JBNMIN010000176.1:0-2555 GCA_050873305.1 Oscillospiraceae bacterium | reverse complement strand
CGCAAGCACGATGCTTATAACGACGCTGAACTTGTCTATCGGCATGACCTTTGATGCCTCGCCGATCTGGAGAGCGTGGTAATAGAACAGCCACGAAAGCCCCGTTGCAACGCCGGAGAGGATAAGAAAAATCCAACTGCGTGTGCCGATGCTGCTGATACCGTGATGTGCGCCTGTGGCAAAGACTATGCCCCAAGCGAGAACAAGCACGACGGCGGTTCTTATTGCCGTGGCAAGATTGGAATTAACTCCGTCTATGCCTATTTTGGCAAGAATCGATGTCAGCGCGGCGAATACTGCTGAAAGCAGCGCGAAAGTTACCCACATAAATGCTCCTCCTTTTTTTCCGGACTTCTTTTCCAAGGCATATCACCTCTTTGCAGCCGTCGAAGGGCGGTCGCTGTATTTTATTTATATCCTCGTGTCGAGAAGATCCGTGTATTTTTCCTTGAATTCGGCGAAAGTGCCGTCCTCAAGGCTTTGGCGTATCTTCTCCATGAGGGTATTGTAGAACCAGAGATTGTGCATGACGCACAGGCGCATGGCGAGCATCTCGCCGGACTTGAACAGGTGTCTGATATATGCTCTCGAATGTCTGCGGCAGGTCGGGCATGAGCACTCGGGATCGATTGGGCGCAGGTCGCGCTCATACTTTGCGTTGTTGAGATTGATTATACCGCCCATGGTGAAAAGATGTCCGTGGCGGGCGTTGCGGCTGGGCATGACGCAATCGAAAAGGTCGACGCCGCGGGAAACACCCTCAAGGATATTTCCGGGAGTACCGACGCCCATAAGATAGCGCGGTTTATCGGCAGGCATATAAGGCTCGACAGCCGAAATTATGCGGTACATATCCTCTTTCGGTTCGCCGACGGCAAGTCCGCCTATAGCGTAGCCGTCAAGGTCGAGAGCGGCTATGCGCTTCATATGCTCTATGCGCAGGTCATCGAAAGTGCAGCCCTGATTTATGCCGAACAGAAGCTGATTTTTATTTATCGTATCGGGCAGAGAATTGAGGCGCTCCATCTCCGCTTTGCAGCGCTCGAGCCAGCGAGTGGTGCGCGCGCAGGACTGCTCGGAATACTCATATTTTGCGGGATTCTCGACGCACTCGTCAAACGCCATGGCGATAGTCGAGCCGAGGTTCGACTGGATTCTCATGCTCTCCTCGGGACCCATGAAAATCTTGCGTCCGTCGATATGCGAGGAGAAATAGACGCCCTCCTCTTTTATCTTGCGAAGCTTTGCGAGTGAAAAGACCTGAAATCCGCCGCTGTCCGTGAGTATGGGGCCGTTCCATCCGGTGAACTTATGGAGTCCGCCGAATTCTTTCACAAGCTCGTCGCCCGGGCGCAGATGCAGATGATATGTGTTGCACAGCTGAACCTGGCAGTGGATATCCTTGAGGTCATATGCCGAGACGGCGCCCTTAATCGCGCCGCATGTTGCGACATTCATAAAAGCCGGAGTCTGCACAGTTCCGTGAACGGTCTCGAACACGCCGCGGCGGGCTGTTCCCTCTTTTTTTATAACGGTAAACTTCATTTTTATTCCTTTCGATTGAGTTATTCGATGAGCATCGCATCCCCAAAACTAAAAAATCTGTATTTTTCCTGAACTGCAATTTTATATGCGTTCATGGTGTTCTCATATCCGCAGAAGGCGGAGACGAGCATTATAAGCGTGCTCTCGGGGAGATGGAAATTGGTTATGAGCGCGTCGATGCACTTATACTGATATCCGGGATAGATGAATATATCCGTCCAGTCATCGTCGGCGCGTATCTCGCCGCATTTTGTCGCGACGCTCTCGAGAGTGCGGCAGCAGGTAGTTCCGACGGCAAAAACGCGTCCGCCGTTTTTCTTCGTATCATTTATGAGTTTCGCCGTAGCCTCCGGCAGCATATAATGCTCGGAGTGCATATGGTGATCCTCGACATTCTCTGCTTTAACCGGTCGGAATGTTCCGAGACCGACATGGAGGGTAACAAATCCGACGCCGACGCCTTTTTCGCGCAGGGAATCGAGAAGTTCGGGGGTAAAATGCAATCCGGCGGTCGGTGCGGCGGCGCTGCCGCGCTCGCGGGCATAGACGGTCTGATATCTGTCATTATTTTCGAGCTTCTCGGTTATATAATGCGGCAGAGGCATCTCGCCTATCTTATCGAGCAGTTCAAAGAACACGCCGTCATATGTGAACTTTGCAAGGCGATTGCCATCCGGCAGAACGTCAACAATCTCGGCGAAGAGCATATCATGGAAGGTGAACTTATGACCCTTGCGTGCCTTTTTACCGGGACCCGTGATAACCTCCCAGATGTCGTCGCCCTTGTTGTTGAGAAGAAGGAACTCGACCACAGAACCCGTGTCTACCCTTGTGCCGTAAAGGCGTGCGGGAAGCACCTTTGTGTCGTTGAGAATAAGGCAGTCGCCGGGCTCGATATACTGCGCGATATTATGAAAAATATCGTGCTTGACGGCGCCCGTTTTCTTGTCGAGCACCATGAGTCTCGAACTGTCGCGCGGCTCGGCGGGATGCTGTGCAATGAGTTCCTG
>JBNMIN010000175.1:0-2575 GCA_050873305.1 Oscillospiraceae bacterium | reverse complement strand
TAGTTGACGAGCGTCGGCCACATCTGCGTCAGGCAGAGCTTATAGCCTTTCGCCGCGCCGTATTTGTCTTTTATGCTGAGCTCCGTCGAGAGCAGCATCGGCAGGACAGTGCCTTTGAAGTAGCTCTCTTTTTTGACCGTGTGCCCGCCGTATTTTCCGAGTATGCGCCGCTGGGTCATGAGCCCCTCGAACACCGGCTTATACTGCCCGTTGACGGGCGGTCCGACCTGTTCGAGCTTCGCTATGCTCTCCGAATCGTTCGCCTCTTTAGCCTTTCTCATCGCAAAGGCATAGGACAGATTCTCGTTTTCGACTCCGTTGACGACCTGACCGTAACCGATATATCCGGCTATCTTATCCGGCACGCGGGCGCAGGCGAATGTGCCGAGCTCGGTGCCCCAGCTGCCGCCGACGATAAATATTTTCTCCTTGCCGAGCGTTTTGCAGAGCCACGAGATAAGCTCGGCGCAGTCGGATATCAGCTGTTCGAGCGTCAGGCTCTCTGGGTCGCAGCCGAAATATGAGCCGCCCGTTCCGCGCTGATCCCACGCGACGACCGTGAAGTCATCCGTCAGCCCGAAACCGTCTTTAGCCATGTCGTGGCGGTTGGGCACGCCCGGTCCGCCGTGAAGAAACAGAATGACCGGATTTTCGTTTTTCGTTCCCCAAATGTGAATCGTCTGTTCAAGCCCGCCGAGCGTCACGCGCTCCTTGCGGTCTATCGGATATCTGCCCACAGAAAACACCTCACTTGTATCAATAGTCTAATTGTAGCACCTTTCGGCGCGCAAACCAATAAACAAATTATAAAGAATGGAGCCGCCCGAACGGACAGCCCCAAAATATAATTTAATTTGCTATATATTTGCTGTTTACCGCAGGCACATCAAACTCGCCATAGCATTTGAATCCGGCGGCTGGCGAGCGCTCAAGTTCAACATAGAATCTGTAATACGGCGCGAAATACGCGTCCATGGGGTCTATGGAATAGACAAGCTCGACTTTTTTTATCTTCTCGCGCGTGACCACGCCGTTTTCTATTCCGTCCGCCGAGCCGGAGATATATTCGCCGCCGAGCAGAAGCCTTTCGGATTCTTTATATGATATTATCGGATAATCGCCGAGCTTCTTCGCGCCGTCAACGGAACCGATTCTTATCGATTCAAGCCCGCCGTTTTCGTTTATATTAAAATATACGCTCCCGAAATTATAGCTTTTTACTCTTTTCAAATCGCCGCCCGAACCATCATAGACTCGGTATTCCGCGCTCTCCGCGCCGTTTATATCATAGTCTGAAGTGACGCAGAGCACCGGATTCTTGAAGCCGATTACAGAAGAATACTTTTCAATGAAGTACCCTGCGGCATCGCGCCCCGTGCCGCTTCCCGCAACAGGCTCAGAAAAGCTTATATTTACCCCACCAGTCGCAAACGCCGATATCAAACCGATATCCGTCTCGGCTCTGACGGCATAGAGCGAATCTTCGGCAACCACCCAATTGGAATCCGTCATGGTCTCACGGGTCACGGATTTTATCTGAGCGCCGAGTTTTTCGGCGGTTTTATTGATATTGTCAAGCATATCATCATAGCTCAGCAACTGCGTATTTTTATATACGGGCAGCTTCTTCAAGTTCATATCCGCGCTCCACGGGTTTCCTGTAGTATATTCGCTTATGTCGCGGACGATAATTTCGTGCGCTCCCGCACCCAAGCCCGAAGAGCCGTCGGCACTGAGCGATATCTTTTGCAGCCTCGCGGGGCTTATCAGCCAATAGCCCAGGAACACCGCCGCGGCTATGCAGAAACACGCTGCCGCCGTCAGCCAACGGACGGCACTGCGCGGTTTTTGCTTTTTAAAGTCAGTTCTCTTTGGCGCAGCTTCGGATACAAACCGATCGTCAACGCCGCCGAGTGCGTCAAATATATCTTTGTTTTTCATATCGCAAAGCCCTCCTTTTCGAGAAAACTCCTGAGGCTGTCCCTCGTCCGCTTGAGCGACATTTTCACCGCGCCCTCGGTCGTTCCGCGCTCTGCGGCTATCTCCGATATGCCGAGCATATACCAATAGCGCTGGACGAAAATTATTCTTCTCTCCCGTTCGAGCGACTCCAAAAAGCCATTCACCGCATCGCGCAGCAGAACCGCATCCGCCTGCATCTCTGTATTTTCAGCACCCGGAATACACTCCGAAAGCTCATTGAGGGCGATATTAAAATGCTTCTCGCCGCGCTTTTTCGCCCGGCGGGCTTTTAATAAATTCAGCGCGGAATTTCTCGCTATCCTACCGAGATATGCGCCGAGATTTTCCGGTCTGTTCGGCGGAATGGAATTCCACGCGCCGAGCATGGCGTCGCTGACGCACTCCTGCGCGTCCTCGCGGCACCGCACAACGGCATATGCAATCGTATAGCAATAACCCGAATATTTTTCTTCGAGCCGCGCCACGGTCTTTTCGTCGCGGGCAAACAGTCCGTCAACGAGCAGTTTGTCCTCCATATTCCGCCTCCTCGCTTTTGAAATCCTCTCACCCTTAAAGACAGCAAAAAGTGCTTTAGGTAACGCATGGCTTTACC
>JBNMIN010000174.1:0-2583 GCA_050873305.1 Oscillospiraceae bacterium | reverse complement strand
CCGAAAGATTGCATAGCCCTCGAAGATTCGCGCAACGGTCTGTGGGCTGCACATAACGCCGGATGTCGCGTGATAATGGTGCCCGACCTCTGGCAGGCAGAGGATGAAACAGAAAAGATACTCTGGAAAAAATTCGCCAACCTGCTCGAAGTCAGAGACTTCCTGCGCGGGGATGAATAACAAAGCACGAAAATATGTAACGGCTGATAATATAATATACCGAATCCTACCCACAGCTTTGGCGGGTAGGATTTTTGCGTTGGTGTATCATAACATTGGTGTACCATAATATGAGTTGCATTGATAAATTTGGATTTGTAGCTGTGATCAGCGCGAATTTTTACAAAGTAGAAGCAAACATCTCAGTTAGCCTCTATAATCAAATTTTCAATAGCCGCGCCGCAGTGTTTGATATCTAATTGAGACAGGCGAGGGAACGGCTTGCGAAGCAAGACGCACGAGCCCGTATTGTTTGAGCGAAGCGAGTTTACGGGCGAATGTGCCGAGCAACTGATTGAGAGCCGCAAGCTAGGTACTGCGGCGCGGCGTTGCGGGGTCTCGGGGCGTAGCCCTGAGTTTGCTTTTCTTTTGCAGGCGTTTTCTTTTTCAAATAAAAAGAAAATGCCGAAACGCGGGAAGTATATATCGTTTGATTATTGTGGGGCGCGAAGGCAGTGAGTCAATTATATATAAACAAATCAAAATTGTTGTATCGGCTACGCCGATAGCGGACAGCCGCAAGGGCTGTCCCTACAAGTTGCGCGGCAATAAATTTGTACAAATTTCGCGGGCGGATAATATCCGCCCCTACATGATTATGCTGATTTATAATATTGCGATAGCCGTTTGCCGCCGAGATTTACATCTGCAAACTCCCATTATCTCCACCACAAAACAACCCCAACCGCAGCAGCTGCGATTGGGGGTTACATACATATTATTTATTCCCTGCGGATTTATCAATCCGTTACGGGCAGGCTCTCTATAAGATTGGTCAGCTCATAGTAGAATTTGAGCGTCTGCTTCTTCGTGCACTGCATTCCGATGACCGTGCCGTGGTCGCCCTCGCGCGTGGGCATGACATACCATTTGCCGGTCTGAAGCTCTGCGTTAGCGGTGTAGTCTTCGTGCGCGTCGGTGAACGGATAGCGCGCGGAGATTACATTGACGAGTCCGTCGTTCGGCAGCCACGATGAGTCTATTTTGTAGTCCGTGTCGAGATTTCTCGAATATACGCCGATGAGGTTCGCCATCGGGCGCAGAACGATGAGCGTTCTCGCCATGGGAACCTGAGTGCCGACGAGCGTCTTGCGGGTGGTCTGATATGAATATGAGAAGTAATAAACCCCGTCGACCGGCTTTGCCGTTTTATTTATCTCTTCGGCTCTCTCGGGGTACATATCGAACATCGCGTTGTCCGGCTGGCTCATGATGGTGATGAATGCTTTTATGAACGCCTCTTCGGGAGTTGAGTCGTCGCCGGGAATACGGGTCAGACCGAACTGCTCAAGGTGGAAGTCAACATAGCCGTTGAGCTTCGAGCGACCCATGAAACCCGCATAAATATAACACGCGGCTTCACCGAGCTCGGTGAGATTCATGTTGTCCGCAATATATGTGAGCGTCGTGCCGTTGTGCGGAGCGCAGAGCGCCGTGACCGAGTTTATGTAGTAACCCTTGCCGCCCGTGAACAGTGGTGAGATATCATCCGGATTTGTTGCTGCCTGTTCTTCTGCGCTGCCGTATTCGAGCAGAGCGGTGAGCGTTCTGACTGCCGCGCCGCCGAACGAGTGACCGACAAGATTTATTTTCTTGATGTTGCCGTCGGCGTCCGGCTCGCCCCAGCCTTCTATCATCGGTTCGGAATATGTCCTGCCGTAGCGGCTGTGGTGATACTTTTCGGAGTGCGCCGCGCCGTAGTCGACGCGCGTTCCGGTTATCTGCGCGTAGAGCTCGCAGACTCTGTCCCAGTTGCTCGACATCGGACCGACGGATGCGGCGTAGCTCTCATAGTGACGCTTGTTCATCTCGTCCATGAGCGAGCATGATGCCGAGCCCCAGTAGGGGAGCGTGTCGTCGATTCCCTCGTCCTCGCCCCAGCCGAAAAGACCGTGGACATATACATAGGGGTATTTGTTGATATCAATTGACCCGATCGCGCTCACTCCCTGTGCGGCGAGAGTGAATATGAGCGCCAGAACTGTTATCAGGCTCAGCGTGCGTTTAACGATTTTCGCTTTCATCAAAGATCCCTCCTGTATCATTACATTTAAAAGTTTATCTTATTAATAAAGCCGGAGATTTTATATTTTGTAAAAATAAGATTGTTTTTCGCTCTTTTTGTAAAACGGTTTAAGAATTTTTTAAACAATGTTACAAAAATGTCAAACTCCTGTGACAAAAATGACAAGGTTCATAAGAGGAAATATTTTTCGGACTGCAAAATTTCGTTTATGAGCGAATAAAAACCGACGCTCCGGCGATACTAATCGCAAAAGGAGTGAGAAAAATGATCGACAGAATATCGCTTATTTTAGTAATAATCGGCGCGCTCAACTGGGGCAGCATAGGCCTGTTCAAATT
>JBNMIN010000173.1:0-2614 GCA_050873305.1 Oscillospiraceae bacterium | reverse complement strand
CAGGTCGTCAACGGAGTCGAAAACGAGAATCTGTCCTATGCCTTTGCGATGAGAAAGGCGAAAGAGGCGAACGATTCGGAGAGCATAGCGAAGCTCGAACAGGTCGGTCCGCCCGTCAACGGGCAGTATAAGCCGGTGTTCGAGGGACTCATGACCCAGCGGCGCATACTCGGAAAATACGGCGGACACACGGTCAAAAAAGAGAGCTATTTCAAAGGCACTGTCCTGCCGATGCTGCTCTCGACGGAGCTCAGCATAAAAGACAAATACGGCGCGGCGAAAGGCTATAAGCTCTGCCTGACGCAGATGTGGCCGACGCTCGTCAACTATGATTTCACCACCCAGCTCCATACATTTGAGATGCCCTATTATATATTCCAGGGGCGGCGCGACGAAAACACCCCCGCGGCGCTGATTCAGAATTACTACGACTCGATAGAAGCTCCGGACAAAGACTTAATTTGGTTTGAAAACTCGGCTCACCGCCCGTTGAGCGAAGAGCCCGAGCTGTTCAGAAAGCATCTTCGCGAAAAATTTTTCAAAATAGCCGGAGACGGCGGGAGGAGAGAGAAACAATGAAAAAAATAACAAACGGCAAGATCTTCGCCCTGTGCCTCGGAGATTTTGCAAGGGGACTTATCAACGGTATCATTACAACATACCTGCTGACCTTCTTCATCCCCACGAACTCGAACACAACGCTGCCGCAGTTTTTTATGAAAGCTGCGCTGACTATGGCGATAATCCGCGGAATCGGCACGGTTATCGACGCTGTTACCGACCCGTGGGTCGCAAGCCTCTCGGATAACAGCAAGGCAAAGAGCGGCAGGCGCATCTCGTTTATGCGCTGGTCTGCTATCCCTTACGGGCTGTTCTGCCTGCTCATCTTTTTCCCGCCCGTGGCGGGTTCGAGCGTTATAAACGCCATATGGGTCGGCGTGATGCTCGCGCTCTATTACCTGTTCTCGACGCTCTATAACATCCCCTACAGCGCGCTCCAGGCGGAGGTCGTCGCCGAGCCGCGCAAGAGAGTGTTCCTCTATTCTATAGTCAGCCTGCTCTACGTCGTCTCGTCGGCGATGGTGTTCTGCACATCTATGATAAAGAGCATACTGATGAAAAACGGCATCGAGGAGATATGGGCTCTGCGCATTCCGTTCATCGTGTTCTGCGTGCTCGGCGGAATTGCCGCGCTCATACCGGCTTTTGTTATCAAAGAGAAGGACTATGTCGAGCCGAAAGAATATCACCAGTCCATCTGGGACGCGCTCAAGGCGACCGTCTCTTATCCGAATTTCGCGATAATCACCGTGGGCTATCTCATCATGTGGATAGCGTTCACCTTCTTCAACACCGCTGAGGTCTATTACATAACAAACCTCCTGAACCTCGGCGACGAGTGGGTGACATATGTCTCCGTTATATCAATAGGCGTCGGCATAATGACCTATCCGCTCGTCAATATATTGGCGCGCAAGGTCGGCAAAAAGCCGCTTCTGCTCGGCGCGTGCATAACATATGTCCTGCTCTACTGCGCCATTTTCAACTACAATCTCGTTATCGACGCCATCGGCGCGAAGCCGTTCGCGATACTCATCGGACTCGTTATAGCCATGCCCATAGCGATAACGAACATCATTCCCTCGTCTATTTTTGCGGATCTCGCGCAGTACGACTCGATAAAGACAGGACAGAACAGAGCGGGTATGTTCTTCGCCGCGCGCAACTTTGCCAACAAGATGTGCCAGGCGATAGTTGTTATCGCGTGCTCGCTCCTGCTCGGCAAGGGCGCAGACGGCACGGGCGCCGCAACGAGCGCGGGAGTGCGCAACACAGCGCTTGTCGCAATGATTTTCGTCGCGATTTCAGTCGTTGTCTATATCTTCTATAACGACAAGGAGATAACCGCCGCGATAAAGGCGCACAACGAAGCGCAGGAGACGGAAAACAAAAACGCTTGACTTTAAAAGCAACATATAGTAGAATAAGCTCCGTTGCTCGGAGGGCAGATTGTTCGACAGAAATGATACGCCGGATAAGGGTACAGGCTGAAATGCCTGTTTCTCTTGTCCGGTTTTTGCTTTGGGCTCTGTTTAATTTTCAAGGTGCGCGGGAATTATCAGTATGCACCTTGCAGAGTGCGGCGACTCGGCGCACCGCTGCCGCAACAGCGGCATGAAGGCTTGGTGAAACAAACTTCGCAAGCGAATTTTATTACAATGTGAAATTTTGCTTCGGCTCCCTTGTGTAAAGGGAGCTGGCTCGGCGAAAGCCGAGACTGAGGGATTGTTTCACCTTGCTCGATGTAATAAATGGAATGTATGCTGTAGTGGCTGATATCATCCGCCCGCGAAGTTTGCAGCAATTTATTGACGCAGAACTTGTAGGGTGCGGCGACTCGACTCACCGCTGCCGCGCAAGCGGCATGAAATCACCGCAAGGGTTTATCCTATAGATTGTAGGGGCGGATATCATGTCAAGAGTAACATAGTTTACAGTTTGTGTAAGAACATAGTTTACACTTTTTGTAAAAGAAACTCTCTGGGGTCGTCCTTGATAAGATAAGCTTTTTTGAACTCGAAGCAACGCTTATCAGTGTTAATTCTGCCGATGT
>JBNMIN010000172.1:0-2694 GCA_050873305.1 Oscillospiraceae bacterium | reverse complement strand
ATTTCAGAGCTTGTTCTGCTCTTATCTTACCAAGAAACTTTCGTTTCCCGGAATTACTTTGTTGCGTCTCTAGGACGCGAATCTCAGGGTTCCTTGTTTCTTTCGTTGTTTAATTTTCAAGGTACTCGGCACTTTTCTTTTCGTCCGCGTCTCCCTTTCGTTTGACCCGTCCCTCAAGTGCTCGACTATAATAACACAACATGAGGGACTTGTCAACACTAATTTTCAAAAAATTTCAGATTTTTTTCATTTTATTTGACGCGGCCCTGATATCAAAGATGCCTGCGCGGATGCAGAGAACCGCACAGGCATTGATATACAACGGTTTCAGGCTTTTGCGGGCTCTGCCGCTTTCACTGCGCTGTCGAAAAATCCGACGAGATCGCGGAAGTATTCGTCGCGGCACTTCTCGTTGTGCAGCTCATGGCGGGCATCTTTATATATATGTATCTCGGCATTGAGTCCGGCTTTCTGATAGCGGCGCAGGAGTTTCTTCGCCTTTGACGACTTCGTGCCGCCGATGGGATCCATGTCGCCGCTGAATATACCGATGCGGACATTGGGGCTTATCTTCGCGATATTTTCTTTTTTATATATCCTGCCGAACGCCTTTATCATGTTCCAATCGAAGTTGACGCTGATATCTATTCCCGCCATCGGGTCATCGATAAACACCTGACGGCGTGCGACATCGCTCGTCACCCACTGGCTCGGACCTTTTTCGCCCTTATAGCGCGCGTCGAAAATCATATCGCTGACGGGATTGACGAACTTCGGGCACCAGTCCTTTGCGAACAGCTCGAGCGGCCAGAGCAGAGCGAGCGCCGCCTGCGCGCCGTCCATATCGGCGGTTCCGCAGAGCGCGACTGCCTTGACATCAGTCCCCTGCTGGAGAAAATCCTGCGCCAAGAAGCTGCCGTAACTGTGACCCATCAGCACCTGCGGGAGGTGGTAACGATCCTTGAGCCAATTATAGAAAAAGACAAGGTCTTTGACTGTTTTCTTCTCGATATCACCGGGATGTCTGCCGCGGTTTTCATCGGTCTCGGTGTTTCCGTGGGCGCGGTGATCGTCGGCAAAGACTATATAGCCGTGTTCGTTGAACATCTGCGCGGTCTCATGATATCTGCCGGCATATTCGCACATTCCGTGAGATATCTGGACAACACCCTTGGGATTCTCCACATCATCCCAGAGATAGCAATGTATCGGGGTCGAATCGAAGCTTCGGATATCCAGCTGCTGCATAAGATTATCTCCTTTGTGTTTTTGACCAAATTATACCAATCGAAAATGTCGGTGTCAATAAAACGGAATGCAAAAAGGCACGGCGTTATGCCGTGCCACGGTAATTTTAATTATTTCTGAGCCCACGCGACGATGTCCTTGACGAAGTCAGGGCAGACGGCATCGATAATTCTGCCGATCCAGGTCGCAATGACGGGTGAGAAGAGATCCATGATATAGAAATCTATCTTGATGGGCGAAAGCTCATTGAAAGTGACGAGATAGGTATCGTAATTTCTTACATCCTTTTCGTCAATATCAAAGATACGAGCTGAGCGGTCGCCGCCCCTGCCGTAGGTGCTGAAGCCCGTGCCGCCGTTATAGCCGAGGGTTATGCCCTCATCGGTGACACCCATAAAGTTGTTGACATGGTCATGAGCAAAGAATGCGCCGATAACTTCCTTGTGTTCGAGCCACGCTTCGTACTTGCCCGTGCTGCCGTTGATGGACTCCGAGCACGGAACTTCGCCGAGAACGCCGCTTGTTGCCTTGTTGTTGAGCTTATACCACTGACCGTCGTCAAGGCCGAAGATGCAGTCGGTGTGATCCGCATTGAACGGAACTTTGTCAATGAACTGATATATCTCCTTAACGGGGACATGCTGGAAAACGAGCGACGGGACATAGTCGCCGGTGGACGCTTTGAGTGCGTCGCGGGTGTCCTTATACCACTGAACCTGCTCGGGCTTGAGACCCTCATAGCCGGTCAGGAGTCCCTCGCCGCTGAGCTTATTGTTCGAGTCCATAACATAGATGTTGAGCGGAACGGTTTTGCCGTCCGAGGACTTGACGGTGAGGTTATATGTGCCTACGTCGCAGCCGTTGTTGACTATAATGCAGTTGGAATACGACTTGTAGAGCGCCATCTGCTCCTCAAGCGGGAAGATATCCTCCCAATCGTGGTCGTGGTTGCCGAATGTCGCGACGAACGGGACATCAAAAGAGTTGATGACATCGAGTGCGTTTTTCAGGCACTTCTTGAGCTGGTCTTTCGTCGCGCCGGGGAAGAAATCCGTGAGGAGGTCTCCCGCCATAACAATAAGATCGGGCTTCTCTTTTTCAACGATCTTCCTCAGATGCATTGCCTGAATAACATCCTTGATAATGACATCCTGCGTATCGTTGATCATCATGATGCGGAACTTTCCGTCCGAATCAAAGCGGAGTTCCTTGCTGCTGTCGGCGGCGAATGCCGGGACGGCCAAAAGGACGAGCATAACGAGCGAAATAAACAGACTTACGATTTTTTTCATACAGACCCTCTTCCAAAATTTTTAGGAGCTAATTATAACCTGAGAAAAAAGCAAAGTCAATATCAAACACAATTATTTTTCGTTTTCAATCGACGGCATCACGAAAAATAATATACCCGCCCTACAAAGAGGGCGAGTATATACTATATATAAT
>JBNMIN010000171.1:0-2711 GCA_050873305.1 Oscillospiraceae bacterium | reverse complement strand
ATGCTTGATTGCGGTATGACGCGACTGTAAAAAATATATTTTTATTGTGCCGCTATCGCGGCATCGGTGTGTCGAGGTTGCCGCACCCTACAAGATGCGCGTCAATAAATTTGTACAGACTTCGCGGACGGATGAAATCCGACTATACCCCGCACTTTTTCACTATTCACTTTTACTTATTACTTTGAGCGACAGCGAAACGAACCCCTCAGTCTCGGCTTACGCCGAGCCAGCTCCACTGCAGGGGAGCCTAAATGGATTCTTCGACAAATTGTTCCTCGCTCCGTTCAATCACGCCACGCGGTCTCAATATTATAAAAAGTCCCGACAGCTATTACTGCCGGGACTTCTTTTGTATTATGCTTTTTTACTTTACTTCTTCTGCGGTGCGGAAGCCCTTCTTGACGAGGAGGTTGTTTATTCTGTCCTTCGGGTCGAGAAGCTTGCTGACCGAGGTGTCGTGGTTAAGGGTGTCGATAACATAAGAGATGTATTTCGACAGGTCAACCTCGACATACCACTCGCGCTGCTTGAGTTCGGGGGTTCTGTAGATGAGGTTGGTGGTGAACACCTTGTTGATAAGGCCGCTTTCGTATGCCTTGTCGAAAGCCTCAAGTCCGTTGCAGAACAGGCCGAAGCAGGTGCAGACGAAGATTCTTCTTGCTTTGAGCTCCTTGAGCTTCGTTGCAACTTCGATCATCGACTCGCCGGAGGAAATCATGTCGTCAACAATGACAACATCCTTGCCCTCAACATTGTCGCCGAGGAACTCGTGGGCGATTATCGGGTTTCTGCCGTCGACGACGACCGAGTAGTCGCGTCTCTTGTAGAACATACCGAGGTCAACGCCGAGGACGGTCGAATAATAGATGCAGCGACCCATGCCGCCCTCATCGGGGGAAATTATCATCAGATGATCGTTGTCGATCTTGAGATCGGGGACGTTCTTGACAAGTGCCTTTATCATCTGGTAAGCGGGCTGAATGTTTTCAAAGCCGTGGTTCGGGATAGCGTTCTGAACTCGTGCGTCGTGCGCGTCAAAGGTGATGAGGTTGTCCACTCCGAGAGCGCTCAGCTCCTGAAGAGCCATGGCGCAGTCAAGGGATTCTCTGCTTGAACGCTTGTGCTGTCTTCCTTCGTAGAGCATGGGCATGATAACGGTGATGCGTCTTGCCTTGCCGCCGATTGCGCTGATGGCGCGCTTGAGGTTCGCGTAGTGATCGTCGGGGCTCATCATATTGTCCTTGCCGTACATCTTGTAGGTCAGACCGTAGTTGAACATATCGCAGACGATGAAAATATCGTAGCCGCGAACGGACTGCTGGATGTGGCACTTCGATTCGCCCGAGCCGAAACGCGGGAATGCCGCCTTGATGAGGTAGGAGTCGCGCTGATAGCCCGAAAATGCGATGGTTGTTTTGTGCTCGCTCTCGCGGATCTCACGCCATGTTTTGAGATAGGCGTCGATCTTTGCGGCAAGCTCCTCACAGCCGGGCAGTGCGATGAGCGCAAGCGGTCCTACCGGAATAGTTGAAAAATCCGGTGCAGTTAAAGCTTCTGACATAATAATTCCCTCCGCAGATTAAATTGTCTTTTTTACCTTCATCTAACATTATATAATAAAAAACGCCCGATTGATAGTCAAAAAGAACTTTTTCGAAAAAAATCTGCCGCAGACAATTGGGCGTTTTTTGTTAATTATGACAATTTTAAAACTTATGAGTTGGACACATGGACATCGAGCTGGTTGAAAGGGATGTTGATTCCGTTTTCGTCGAAGGCTGTTTTGACATCCTCCTGCAATTTGTAGTAGGCGGTCAGATAGTCTGAAGATGAGCACCACGCCATGAGCAGAAGGTCGATGCTGCTCGCCGACTGCTGCTTGACGACGACTTCCGGCTCGGGATTTTTATAGACAAGCTCGTTCTTGAGCGCCTGCGCGCGGAGCACCTGCTTGGCGAGGGCTATGTCGTCGGAGTAGGAGACGGAGAAGGTCATGTCGAGCCTGCGGCGTCCCTCGGCGTTGTAGTTGATGATATTGTTGCTCGTGATGTGCGAGTTCGGGACGATGACGCGCTTGTTGTCAACGGTCGTGAACACCGTGTACATCAGCTTTATCTCGTGAACCCGTCCGCTTATGTTCTCAAGCTCGACGAAGTCGCCGCTTTTGAAGGGCTTGTTGACGAGTATCTGTATGCCGCTTGCAAACTGGGCGATGCTGTTTTGCAGACCCATGCCGGCGGTCAGTCCGGCAGCGCCGAGGGCGGCGATAAATGAGTTCAGATTGAAGCCGAGAGTCGAGAGCGCGGAGAGTATGACCGCGAATCTCAGCAGCCAGACCACGATGCTGCGCAGAAACGAGTGGATGGATGCGTCAACGCCCTTTCGTGTCAGACCTTTTATCAGCAGTTTGCCGATAAGCGAGCTGACCCAGAAACCGAGCGCGATTATTATCACAGCACCCGCGAGCTTCGGCAGCGCGTCGACGAGCTTAGACATAAATGTTTCGAGATCAAATGCCGAGAGTTTTTCCGTCATATCTTTTTCCTCCGTTTTGAGTATGCCTCATTATACCAAATGCGCCCCAAGTTTACAACCTTTTGGACAAATGCGCCCGAATGTGCAACTTTGCGACAGCGGGCGAATGTTGGGTATTTAATCGCGCTTTGCAGTGTGATAAAATATCCGGTAAGATGCGGACATATAGATAT
>JBNMIN010000170.1:0-2844 GCA_050873305.1 Oscillospiraceae bacterium | reverse complement strand
GCCCACGGCGGCGGCACCGAACCGGACGAAAACGCGGTGTCGATATATATTCCCGTTCCACCGAGCAGCTCCGCCGCCTCGCGCCAGAGCAGAAATCCGCCCATGTGCGCGGCTATGACGGGCGCGCCGCCGAAGCGCGGAAGTATCTTTTTGAGCATCTGCGGGGTGCAGTGAACGGGGTCGGGAACTCCGATATCGACTCCGGCGTGAAATACCGTTATCATGCCGAGCGAGCCTATCTTTTCGTATATCGGGAACATCCTCTCGTCGTCCGCGAAGAAGCCCTGGTAGTCGGGGTGCAGCTTGATTCCCTTTATGCCCGCGTCATGCAGCCTGTCGAGCTCGCTCAGCGCGTCCGGGCTCTCGAAATGGACGCTGCCGAACGGAATTAGAACATCGTCGCCGAGCAGCGAGATGGCGAAGTCGTTGACCTTCGTCTGCTGATGCGCATTTGTCGCAATATTGAGCACCGCCGCCTTGTCGGCGCCGCCGGAAGTGACGCTCTCTCTGAGCCCCGATGCCGTGCCGTCGAATGCCGGATAAGGGTTGCCCGAGCGCGTGGCGAGCATCGGCATAGCCTTTTTCGCGAGCGGGTCGGGGAAGCAGTGCGTGTGCATATCTATAATCATAGCTGAAGCCTCCTTGCTGTCTTTACATTATATTATAGCACTCCGGCGCGCCTTGACAATAGTAAAAAAGCTGATATAATGAAAATCAGCTGCGGTACCTGCCGCAACATTAAAATGCCCGAAAGGCGGTCGCTTATGAAATACACAAAGGAAGATATATTGAGGATAGCGGACGAAGAAAATGTCAGCTTTATCCGCCTGCAGTTTACCGATATTCTCGGCTCGCTCAAGAATGTCGCGATAACCCGCAGCCAGCTCGAAAAAGCGCTCAACAACAAGTGCATGTTTGACGGCTCTTCGATTGAAGGCTTCGTACGTATAGAGGAATCGGACATGTATCTGCATCCCGATCTCGATACCTTTGTTATCTTCCCGTGGCGCACCTCTGAGGATCACAAGGTCGCGCGCCTTATCTGCGACGTCTACTGCTCGGACGGCACTCCCTTTGAGGGCGACCCGCGCTATGTCCTGCGCCGCGCGATAAAGAAGGCGGCAGACATGGGCTATTCGTGCAACGTCGGCCCGGAGTGCGAATTCTTCCTGTTCCATATTGACGAAAACGGCAAGCCCACCACCCAGACCCACGACCAGGGCGGCTATTTCGACCTCGGCCCCGTTGACCGCGGCGAGAACTGCCGCCGCGACATCTGCCTCGCGCTCGAAGAGATGGGCTTTGAAATAGAAGCGTCCCACCATGAGGTCGCCGAGGCTCAGCATGAGATAGATTTCAAATACGACGAGGTTCTGACTGCCGCGGACAATGTCATGACTTTCAAGTATGTCGTCAAGAGCATCGCTCAGTCACACGGACTTCATGCGACTTTCATGCCCAAGCCCATTTACGGCATCAGCGGTTCGGGTATGCATACGAACATCTCGCTGTTCAAGGCGGGCGAAAACGCTTTCTGCGATGAGAGCGACAGCCTCAATCTCAGCAAGACCGCATACAGCTTCATCGCCGGCGTGCTCGAACATATCCGTCCGATGACCCTCGTGCTCAATCCCCTTGTCAATTCATATAAACGCCTCGTGCCCGGCTATGAGGCGCCCGTATATGTCGCCTGGTCGGCTCAGAACCGCAGCCCGCTTATCCGTATTCCCTCGGCACGCGGCTTCGGCACCCGTATTGAGATACGCAGCCCCGATCCGGCGTGCAACCCCTATCTTGAGATGGCTTCCTGCCTCGCCGCCGGTCTCGACGGCATCGAGCGCGACCTGCCTGTTCCCGCGCCGACGGATGCCAATGTCTATGACATGACTGCGGATGAGCGCGCCGCGGCGGGAATACACTCCCTGCCCAAGTCCCTCGAAGAGGCGACAAAGCTCTTCGCCGCAAGCCCGTTCATGAAAGAAGTGCTCGGCGACCATGTTTTCAACAAATATCTTGAAGCCAAGCGCGAGGAGTGGAGAAGCTACCGCGCAAGAGTCTCTCAGTGGGAGATCGACAGATACCTTGTCAAATATTGATTTACGTTTATGCAAAGCGTAAATATTTGAAAAAAGCCTTGATATTGCGGAGCTTATGTGTTAGAATATTTATTGTAGGAATGTAAACTTGACGAAAGAGTGGGGTGACCCGCTCTTTCCTTTATGTTAGGGACTTTTTGAAAAAGGAGATGTGTCTGTGGCAGGCAAAGGCAAGGGCGGCAACACCGTAGCCGCCGTGTGGGAGATAGCTGCTCCCGTCGCTGAACAGCTGGGGCTTTCGATCTGGGATATCCGATTCCAGAAAGAGGGAGTTTCCTGGTATCTCAGAATATATATAGACAAGGAGGGCGGCGTCGGTATAACCGACTGCGAGAATTTCAGCCGCGCCGTTGACGGCCCTCTCGACGAAGCCGACCCGATAGAGCAGAGCTATTATCTTGAGGTCTCGTCCCCCGGAGTCGAGCGCCAGCTCACCCGCGACGAGCATTTCAAAAAATATATCGGCTCGCCCGTTATGGTTCGCCTCATCCGTCCCCGCGACGGCGAGCGCGATTTCAAAGGCACTCTTGAAAGCTACGACAACGGCATGATAACTGTCACCCGCGAAGACGGCAGCGGAATATGCTTTGAAAAGAAAGAGGTCAGTTCGGTAAAGCTAGATGACTTCTATGCCTCCGATGCATCCGATGACGAGTAAAATCGCGCATAGCTGCGTTGTGAGAACCGTGCCCGTTCGGTCACGCACACAAAGTGCGCTCCCTCGCGTGCAGAACCTCACGCCTTGCTC
>JBNMIN010000169.1:0-2897 GCA_050873305.1 Oscillospiraceae bacterium | reverse complement strand
CTTATACTTCTTTGTGAAGATGATGAGAGAAAGTACAACAAAAATCGGCGGAATAATGCACATCATTGTGGAAAGGGTGTTCTTGGTGAGCTCTGTCTGAACGGGAAGAGTCGCATCATAGTGGGAGAACTGAAGTCCGAGGGCTATGACTATTGACTGTATGGTGTAGGCGAGCTTCTGAAGGAATCCTTTCATCGAGAAAACGATGGACTCCGAGCGGTAGCCGAGGCTGTATTCGCCGTAATCAACGATATCGGCGAGCATAACTGTCTGCGAAACGAAGATGCATCCGATGCCCATGCAGCCTATAAGCGCAAAAACAGCGAACGGAATGAACATCTTGGCGTTCGACGCGAGAAGTACGGGACCGAACAGGAACATTCCGAGATAGCCTATAACTGTCATGCACATTGCGCCCTGAATGACCTTGCGGCGTGTGAACTTCTTTGAAAGCACCGGAAGCAGGAACAGGCCGAGTGCCTGACCTACGCCGCCGATTGCCGCGAAATAAGAGAGCAGCGATTTGTTGCCCATGACGTTATCAAAGAAGTATATGCCCATTGCGTTGGTTATGTACCAACCGGTGTTGAAGAGCAGGGCAGTGAGCATGAAAACGAGCAGCTGATCGTTCGATTTAACGGTCTTGAAAGCTTTTGCGAGAGTAAACTTCTCTTTCGGAGGCACGGAGCCGCGCTCTTTTGTGGTGGTAACGGTGATAAACGCGCCGATAATAAGTACGATACCGGCTATCATCGCCCAGCGGCTGTAGCCGACAGAATCGTTGCCCTTGCCGAGCATCGCAACCATCTGAACGGTAAACACGCTGACTATTATCTGACCGAAGCCCGAGAAGAATCTCGGGATAGCAGAGACGACATTTCTCTTCTGCGGGTCGCTCGTCAGCGCGGGAACCATCGACCAGTAGGGGATATCTATCATCGTGTTTGTCATGCCCCAGAGGACATACATAACAGCGGCATAGATATAGAGCTTTATATTTATGAAATCTCTGCTGACCTCAAATCCGGGATTGGTGAAGAGAAATGTCAGCGCAACTGCATTGAGTACAGCGCCGCACATTATCCACGGGCGGAACTTGCCGAACTTCGACTTCGTGTTGTCAACGATTGTGCCCATCATCGGGTCGTTGATGCCATCCCATATACGCGCGAGAGTCGGCACGATAAGCAGGAAAGTTGCATTGAGCAGAAGAACATCGGTTAAATACTTTGTAAGGAACGAGTTGAACAGACCGTAGCTTAAGTCCATTCCGATAGCGCCTACGCCGAAACCGAGATATCCGAATATCCATGATATCCCGCCGGAGCTGCGCTTGGCTTTTTTCTCTTTCATTGATTCACATCCTCATAAAGGTTATAAGATAATATTAATTCAAACTAAAGCTTCCGTCAAGCCGAAAAAGACAAAATGAATTGAAAAATCGCGGTTTTGATGGTAATATATAGTGAGAAGCTAAAGGAGACACAACATGCAAGCTATAGACGAAAGGCTTCGAGAATATATAGCTGACAAAATAATTCTGAAAGTGCTTTAAATGAGTTTTTCAACAAATACTATGAAAACGAAAGGGGAACGGAATAATGCTCAGATTCAACTCCGACCATAAATTCAAGATAATGCAGATAGCCGATACTCAGGAGATTCCCGCCGTGTCGCCCGATACGCTGAGTCTCATAAACAATGCGCTTGACCGCGAAAAGCCCGACCTCGTTATTTTCACGGGCGATCAGATAAAGGGCTATTCAAAGAAGTTCAAAAAAGATCCAGCTATAATCGAAAGCACTATAGATACTCTCGTTGAGCCGATCGCAAAGAGAAACATTCCGTTTATGGTGACCTACGGCAACCACGACGCGCAGTGCGGCGTTGATAATCGCGGTCAGTACAAGTTCTACGCGAAGTACGATAATTTTATAAGCGGTGATCTCAGAAATGCCGACGATGTCGGAACGACTGATATTCAAATACATTCGAGCACCGAAGACAAGCCTGTGTTTGAGTTATATATAATCGACTCCCACGGCAAGGCAAAGGACGGAGCAGGATACGCGCCCGTCGACAAAGAGCAAATAGAATGGTATATCTCGCGCCGCGAACAGCTCAAGGCCGAAAACGGAGACTATCTGCCGTCGCTCGTGTTTCAGCACATCCCCGTGCTGGAGTTTTTCGATGTAATAAAGAAAGTGCCCAAGGGCACAAAGGGCGCAGTCCCGGCATACGGAGCGCATGAAAATGAGTATTTTGTGCTCAATGATGAAACTATCGCCGAAGGCGGATTCATGCTCGAATCGCCAGCTTCTCCCGATGTAAACACCGGCGAATTTGAGGCGATGAGCGAAAAGGGCGATGTCCTCGGCATATATGTCGGTCACGATCACAACAACAGCTTTGTCGTGAAATACAAAGGCGTTGATCTCGGATATACTCAGGGCGCGGGATTCAATGTGTACGGCCCCGGCGAAAACAGGGGAGTGCGAATCTTTGAGCTCAATGAGACTGCACCTCGCGAATACAAAACCTATACCGCGACGTTCAAAGAACTTTGCGGAACAAAGATAAAGACCCCTGTCAAGGAATTTATCTATAAGCATGCACCGACCAGCCCGCGTGCCGTCAAACCGATACTCATAAAGGTCGGTATCGGCATCGCGGCAATCGCAGCGATTTACGCCGCATATAAATTCTTCACAGGGTTCAATATATAAAACAAAAAGCACAGCACCGCATAGGAATTTATGCGGTGCTGTTTATTTATTTTATAAACGAGAACATATGAATTATATTCATGTCTTCCTGCATATCAAGTCCGTGGCTTCCCACGCCTCCGTCTATCTCATGGCAGCCGTGATCGGGACAGAAGCCCAGCAGAGTTTTAT
>JBNMIN010000168.1:0-2901 GCA_050873305.1 Oscillospiraceae bacterium | reverse complement strand
TCTGCGCGGCGTGAAAGTGCTTGTTTGCGCCGTTGACAGGGGAGGCGAAGTCTGCATTCCCGACGGCAGCTTTGAGCTTCAGGCAAACGACAAGATAACCGTCACCGCTCCGCGCAGCGAGCTTGTCAAAATGCTCAAGGCACTCAAGATAAGCAATCAGAAGATAAGAGATGTGCTGATAATCGGCGGAAGCAAGATTGCAGTCTATCTTGCCGATGAGCTTATAAAGAGCGGAGTCAATGTCAAGATAATCGAGCAGAAGCTCGACAAGTGCCGCGCTCTTTCGGAGCGCCTGCCCGGTGCTGTTATAATCAACGGCGACGGAACGCTCCAGGATCTGCTCTCATCCGAGGGTATTGAAGATACGGACGCCGTGGTTTCGCTGACAAATATTGATGAGGAAAACCTTATCATATCGATGTACGCGGATGTCTGCAAAGTACCAAAGACTATTACAAAGATTAACCGTACCGAATATATCAAGCTCTTCAAAGACAAGGATATCGGAAGCGTCGTGTGCCCGAAAATGCTCGCGAGCTATGAGATAATCCGCTATGTCAGAGCTATGGACAACACCACCGGCGGTTCGGTCAAGACTCTGTACAGAATAGTCGACGAAAAGGTCGAAGCCCTTGAGTTTGCTGTGACTGACAGCACAAAGTGCATCGGCGAACCGCTCAAAAAGGTCAACCTCAAGGACAACATTCTTCTTGCCTGCATAACCCGCATGGGAAAGGTCATTATCCCGAGCGGTAATGATTATATAATGGCAGGGGATACGATAATCGTTATCACCACTGCCGAGGGCAAGTTCAAGGATATTAACGATATCTTTGCAGAGGACTGAGCCGGGAGACGCGAAAATGAACTATAAACTTATTGCAAATTATATAGGCAATATTCTGCGAATAGAAGGACTTTTTATGATTCCGGCGCTGCTTGTGTCGCTGTATCATAACGAGTTCAAATGTGTCCTCGCTTTCGGAATCAGTATTGCGGCACTCCTTGTTATCGGTCAGCTGATGCATATGATAAAGCCCCAAAAGCGTAATGTATTTGTGCGAGAGGGCTTTGCGATAGTCTCGCTGTCCTGGCTTGCGATATCGCTTTTCGGTGCACTGCCGTTCTTTATAAGCCGTGAGATTCCGAATTTTATAGACTGCTTTTTTGAAACCGTTTCCGGATTCACAACGACCGGTTCGAGTATACTTTCAAATGTCGAGGCGCTTTCCAAAGGTTTGCTCTATTGGCGAAGCTTCTCGCATTGGCTCGGTGGAATGGGCGTTCTTGTGTTCTTGCTTGCGGTTGTACCAAATGGCAAGGACAACGACGCTCAGTCGCTCTATATTCTGAGAGCCGAAAGCCCGGGCCCCACATTCGGAAAGCTCGTTTCAAAGATGCGCCAGACCGCACAAATTCTTTACATCATATACATTGCGCTGACGATTATTGAAATCATTTTGCTTTTCGCCGGAGGAATGCCGCTGTTTGACAGTGTTCTGAACTCTTTTGCAACCGCCGGAACGGGCGGCTTCGGAATAAAGAACGCCAGTATCGGCGCGTATGACAGCTACTATCTTCAGGGTGTTATTGCCGTGTTTATGCTGCTGTTCGGCGTGAACTTCAATATTTATTATCTGCTGCTTGCAAGAGACTTCAAGCTCGTTTTCAAAAACGAGGAGCTTCGCTTCTATATCATAACCGTTTTGGTGTCGGTTACGGTGATAGCAATAAATATTCGCTCAATGTTCTCAAGCTGGTTTGACGCTTTTCATCACAGCTTCTTCCAGGTTTCGTCGATTATCACGACAACCGGATTTTCTACCACTGATTTTTCGCTTTGGCCTGAGCTTTCGCGATATATTCTCGTTGTGCTCATGCTCATGGGCGCGTGCGCGGGCTCTACCGGCGGCGGCTTGAAGGTGTCAAGAGTCCTTATATTATTCAAGGCTCTTCGCAACGAGATGCAGCGCGTTGTTCATCCGCGTAGCGTCAAAGTGCTCCGTATTGACGGAAAGGTTCAGAATGAAGCACTCGTCAGAAATGTTTCTATGTATCTTGTTGCATATGTTATTGTTATGATAGCATCCACGCTTCTTGTTTCAATCGATGATTTTAGCTTCACGACCAATGTAACTGCGGTTATATCGTGCATGAATAACATCGGACCCGGAATAGATATTGTCGGTCCAATGGGCAATTTCAGTGGATTCTCGTGGTTCAGCAAGCTTGTTCTCAGCGCGGACATGATAATCGGCAGACTGGAGATATTCCCGGTTCTCGCTTTGTTTTCGCCCTCGCTTTGGAAGCGCTGCAACTAAATAATTATGTCGGATTCGTGTGTTCGCCGCATGGATCCGACTTTTTTAAAAAAGTTTACAAAATGTACTTTAACTCGCCGAAACATAAGTGTAATATATAAGAAAATACATGATGGAGAATTGGGATGACAAAGAAGATACTTAACAAAAAGCAGAAAATCGTCATCAGTATCGTCGCTGCGTTGCTTATCGTTGCTCTCGGCATCACCGCTTATGTTATGATAAGCAAGAAGACGCGCACCACAGTTGCCCTGGCGGATGTGACTACCGGTGACATCACCGAAACGCTCAAGCTTTCCGGTACTGTGAACTCCGAGAATCAGGCGTCGTTCGAAATACTTGACGGCACATATGTCAAGAGCGTGAATGTCAGAGTCGGAGATGCCGTTAAAAAAGGCGATGTGCTTGCGACATTTGACACAAGTTCTCTCGGCGATATTGTGTCGCAGAAACGAGAGAACTATAACGCCGCCATGTCGCAGTACAGAAAGTATGCTTCAAACGCGAACGCCTCTGTGGCTCAGCTCGAATCGCTCTCAAAGCAGATAGAGCAGAAGCAGCAAGAGATAGAGAAGCTCAG
>JBNMIN010000167.1:0-2973 GCA_050873305.1 Oscillospiraceae bacterium | reverse complement strand
TCTGAAGATCATCCTGAATGTCGAGCGCCTCAAAGATATCCTCCGAGAACGAAACAGGAAGATGCGAGCTGTTGGTGTACTAGGGAGTGCCGCCGTCCTTCGCTGCGGTGATAATATCCGGGAACTGAGCGACATCGTGCTTTGCGAAGCGATAGGTGGTGGACTCGGCGGGAGTTGCCTCAAGGTTATAGAGATCGCCGTACTCCTCCTGATAGTCGGAAAGGCGCTCGCGCATATGGTCGAGGACTTCCTTGGTGAACTGCTGAGTCTTCTCGTGGGTCATGTCCGCTCTGAGCCACTTGGCGTTGAGACCAACCTCGTTCATGCCGATAAGGCCGATGGTCGAGAAGTGGTTCTCAAAAGTGCCGAGGTAGCGTCTGGTGTAGGGATAGAGACCCTCGTTGAGAAGCTTCGTGATAACCGTACGCTTGACGCTGAGCGAACGGGCGGAGATATCCATAAGCTTGTCGAGTCTGCGGTAGAAGTCCGCCTCGTCCTCTGCAAGATATGCGATTCTCGGCATGTTTATCGTAACAACGCCTATAGAACCGGTGCTCTCGCCGCTGCCGAAGAAACCGCCGGACTTCTTGCGAAGCTCGCGCAGGTCGAGGCGCAGTCTGCAGCACATGGAACGGATATCGCTCGGCTCCATATCGCTGTTGATGTAGTTTGAGAAATAAGGTGTGCCGTACTTTGCGGTCATCTCGAAGAGAAGTCTGTTGTTCTCGGTGTCTGACCAGTCAAAGTCGCGGGTTATGGAATAAGTCGGGATGGGATACTGGAAGCCGCGTCCGTTGGCGTCGCCCTCGATCATGGTCTCGATGAACGCCTTGTTGACCATATCCATCTCTTTCTTGCAGTCCTTGTACTTGAAGGGCATCTCCTTGCCGCCGACTATGGCGTTGAGCTCGGCAAGGTCGTTGGGAACGGTCCAGTCAAGGGTTATATTCGAAAACGGAGCCTGAGTACCCCAGCGGCTGGGAGTGTTGACGCCGAAGATGAACGACTCGATGCACTTCTTGACCTCGCGGTAAGAGAGGTTGTCCGCCTTGACGAACGGAGCAAGATAGGTATCGAACGAGGAGAACGCCTGAGCGCCCGCCCACTCGTTCTGCATGATACCGAGGAAGTTGACCATCTGATTGCAGAGGGTCGCAAGGTGGCTTGCGGGAGAAGAGGTTATCTTTCCGGGAACGCCGCCGAGACCTTCCTGAATGAGCTGCTTTAAGGACCAGCCCGCGCAGTAACCGGTGAGCATGGAGAGGTCATGGAGGTGGATATCGCCGTTTCTGTGGGCGTTTGCTATCTCTTCGTCATAGACCTCGGAGAGCCAGTAGTTCGCGGTGATCGCGCCGGAGTTGCTGAGAATCAGTCCGCCGACGGAATATGTGACGGTCGAATTCTCTTTAACGCGCCAGTCGGAGACTTTAACGTAGCTGTCAACCAGCTCCTTGTAGTCGAGGATGGTCGACTTCATGTTTCTGACTTTTTCGCGCTGCTTTCTGTAGAGGATATAGGCCTTTGCGACATCGGCGTAGCCAGCCTGGCTGAGCACCGACTCGACGCTGTCCTGAATGTCCTCAACGGCGATAAGTCCGTCCTTGATCTTGCCCTCGAAGTCCGAAGTGACCTTGAGTGCGAGCAGGTCGATGACCGTCGGATGAGTTTCCTTGTTGAGCGCGTCGAAAGCCTTTGATATAGCCGAAGATATCTTTGCTATATCAAAATCGGCGACTGCGCCGTCTCTTTTGATAACCTTGTACATCATCATGCCTCCATTTTCTTTCCTTTTCCAAATATACGCTTCATTTGCGCTGTCTGCCTTCAATTATAGATGCAACCATGGCAAATGTCAACAGCAAAATACAAGATATTGTGTAGAATTTATTTTTCTACCCCAAGATGTTCTGAAATTCAGTGTCCGTTATATTCCCCTTATCTCGACATTCGGGACATTTTTGCGGACTATGTCCGCGAAAGAGCGCAGTGTTTCGCGGCTGTGCGAGCCGAGACCTTTCTGCAAAACGAACTCGGAATCGGTGAAGTTCTGGAGAAAATATTTCTCGTCGCCCTTGAGCCACTCACCTATTTTCTCGAAGTCCTCCGCGCTGTGCAGCTCGCGCACAACGGTCGTGCGGAACTCAAAATCGGTCTTTCCGCCCATAAGCAGGCGCACGCTCTCATATATCGGCTCCATGTCAAACTTTTCGAGCCCGACCGTCTCGGCATATTTTTCGGGCGAATTTTTGATATCCATTGCCACATAGTCAACGAGTCCCGCGTCTATAAGCGACTGCATCTTGTCGGGGAAAGTGCCGTTGGTGTCGAGCTTGACCAAATAGCCCATGTCTTTTATGCGCCTTGCGAACTCGTCGACGTTTTTATTGACAAGCGGCTCGCCGCCTGTTATGCACACACCGTCGAGCATACCCTGGCGTTTTTTAAGAAACGCAAAAAATTCTTCTTCCGGAATCTCATATTCGTCCCCGCCGGGGAGAATCAGCTCCGAATTCTGGCAGAACGGGCAGCGGAAGTTGCATCCGCCGAGGAACACAGTGCAGCCCATCTTGCCGGGAAAATCGAGCAATGTAAGTTTTTGCAGACCTCTGACGCGCATACCGATACCCCTTTTCAAGCCGTAAAAATCGAGACGGAGAAAATCGGTCTTTCCGTCCCGGCGGAATATATTATATACCACGAAAGCGCTCTTGTCACCAAAAACATCTTGAAAAATTGCACAAAGATTACCACAAAATAATGTGCATATTATCGCCGCGATACATATATGTTGCATTTTCTGCGAAAATTTGATACACTCATAGTATAATATAACTCCAATATATATGTATAACTGCGGAGGTGTCTTAATTGGCTGGAAAAAGACCTGTTGCGGCGATACTCTATGACTTCGACCGCACGCTTTGCACAAAGGATATGCAGGAATATCAGTTCATTCCGAGCGTTGGCATGGAG
>JBNMIN010000166.1:0-3260 GCA_050873305.1 Oscillospiraceae bacterium | reverse complement strand
TCTTTTACGAGCGACGAGCTCGAACGAATAGACAAAATCAGTCTGACCTGATCTTTTCTGTAATCTCCCCGTAAATATAAATCGCACCCCGTTTGTCAAGCTGTAATGCCTGATAACCGGGGTGCGGTTTTGGTAAATGAAAGTGCTGCCTGTGACCTGAGCGGGAAAGCCCGCCAAAATTGAGGGAAGAGGTGCGGCGAAAATTCGTGGTGTGAATAAAAATTGAATAAGTTTTCTGTATGTTGTCAAAAGATGTCGAGAAGATTAGACATAATCCGAAGACCCATAAAAGCTCATGAAATGCTGTCTAATTTTTGCCTCAGCAGTTCTCTCTCGTTGCTGCCGTTTGTAGCAAATCGGATATAAGATATTCCGTATTTGTCGAGAATTGAATTCTTCATTCTGTCGCGATCGGCTTGCCGTGTACCGGATTTGTGGAATGAATATCCGTCAACTTCTACTGCAAGCAAAGGCTTTTTCGATATCTTGTTAAAAATCAGAAAATCAAGATGCGTTGAGCCGTTCATCGCATACCGGCATTCCTCATCGCTCAAAAGATGCGGATTCCTTATAATCATATTTAACGGCTGGTGACAAATGACATCAAGGTCATTTCTTCCGCTTTCGCTCAGAACCTCAGTTATGAGTGCGTACATAAGATTTTCCGAATCGTATGCGGAAATCCTTTTGTGCTTTTTTAGATAGTCCTGCCTTGCCTGAGTGTACTGACTGTAGAGATAATCGAACACCGAATATAACGCGCTGTCTGTAACAGTGCAATTCTGATATTCAATGTAGTCGATAAGGTCTCGCATATTCTGTCCGTCCGTCTGCTCATTGCCGGATGTTATCAGCACAAGACGCTTTTTTGCTCTCGATACCGCAACATTGAGAAGATATGGGTCATCCGCGAAATCAGATATCTTATCATCGACAGTTGTCATTATTATTGTATCTTTTTCGCGCCCCTGAAACTTGTGAACTGTGGCTGTCATTATGCTATTGTCCGGGAGCTGTCTCTTTATTTCGTTAACTTGATTGTTATACGGTGCAATAATTCCTATACTGTCGGGGGCGGACTTAATTTTAGGCAGTACTTCTGTTGTAAGGATATCAATTTGGCGTTGATTCATGTGTTCTCTCGAATGATTGCCGATTGAAGTTTTGATAACAGACAGAACATCAGATTCACCGCAATCTTTAGTCATAATTACAAGATTGCCGCTATAGAACTTTTGATTGCAAAAATTTATGATTTTCGGGTGACACCTGTAATGCTCTCGGAGGAGTGTTCTTGGAGCATTTGGGATAACTTTGCATAGCGAAGAAAGAAAACTGTTTTTTGCAAAGTTATAGCCTGGTGGGAGCTCAAAAGATTTGAAAATAGCATCGGCGATTTTTTTGTCTTCATCGGTTATAACATTCGGCAACTGCTTGGAGTCTCCTACTATTACCGCATGTTTGGCGTTTGAGAGAGCCAATGCCCCGGTTGGAATATCAACCTGAGAGGCTTCGTCCATTATCACAAAGTCGAATTTAGCCCTGGAGTATAAATTGCTTCGCGATGAAAATGTGGTGCTGAGTATCACAGGATATTCGGCTTGAAATTCATAAGGCTTTTTCCAAAAATCCTCTCCGATAAAAATTGGGCGGCTTTTATTCTTTGAGTATTTAATATACAACCGGTGCTTCAGATACTGCATCGACTTTGTCTGCATATCATTCAAAAGCTGCTGTGCATTTATGCTTTTTATAGAGTTCTCAATGAAGCTGATTTTTCTTTGCAACTCTTCTTCTTTGGATCTGTAAAAAAGCGCATGAAGAGCTGATGTTATATGCTCGGGCTTGTTTCTATAAAAATCCCATTTGCACAGGCCAAATCTGAATCTGCTCCTCAGCTTGAAAAGCAGTGGAATCTTTTTTGCGTTGTCGGCGTATCGCTGACATATTTCCCAAAGCTTGAGAATATCGGAGGATTTGACCGTTCTGCGCATCATTATCTTTGAACGATCCGGCAAATCGGTTTCTGTGATATATTGCTCAAAGTGGCATTGTTCGGTGATGATTTGGCTGAGTTCCTGCCTTGTCTCGGCGAGGTTTGACTGCATCTCAAACACGTTTTGGAGCTGTTCGGAGAGTCTGCCTATTTTTTCGATGAACTCCGGATGTTCTGCTTCGGAGGAAAACCATCCGCTGAAATCGGGATATGAATCCGTTTGGGATGTCAAGAACTTGGCCTTGTTAGATGATCTGCCGAGTGAAGCGATAATAAATTCAAGCCCGTATTCCGAAAACTTTTCGTATATATTCTGTATCGCAGAATTGTTGTTGGACACGACCTGCACAGTTTTACCGGAGATGAGAATGTTAGCGATGATGTTTAGAATCGTTTGCGTTTTTCCGGTCCCGGGTGGTCCCTCGATAACACTGAGCTTGTTTTCCAACGCATTCTTTACGGCTTTGAACTGACTTGCATTGCAGCCGAACGGGAAAATAAGATGTGTCGGCTTTGCTAAAGCAGCAGCGTAAAAAGCAGGATTTAAGTAATCCGCCAGTGCCGATGTTTCGTCGATGAAATCTATTCCGGCATACTGCATCGGTAAAAGCTTTTCTCCGGTTTCTGCTCTTAATTTACAGAGTTCTGCCGACCTTTTAAGATAGTCAAAGATATTTTTTGCGGTCTCATCATCAAGAACAGACTTTTCTGTTTGCAGATCATCTTCCTTATAATCACGCGCAGAGCCGTTCTCAAAGCAAATGTGCCAATAACGCCGATTTATATCGGTAAAAACATAGATGGCGCGGATTCCCCAAAGTGAGGTTCTGTTATGCGATATGTGATAATTCAGTGGATCCAAAACGATGGGATCCTTCAGCCAATGAACATTTTCTGAGTTATATGAATATGTCTTTTGATTTTTAAAAGTTACCTCATACCTTTGGGTTATGGTATTGTATTTTATACCGGTAATGTCTTCGGTAATTATCCGCCCGTTGGCGACTATCATATGTTTGCTTGAGTTCACACGCTTCACCGCCCGCATCAATGTCTGTGAAACAATTATACATCAATCTTGCCTGATTTGAAATAACTTTTGTTGATAAAATAAAAAAGTCTTCACGCTTGAAAACGTGAAGGCTTTTTTGGCGGACAGGGTGGGATTCGAACCCACGAGCCGCTTGCGCGACTACCTGATTTCGAGTCAGGGCCGTTATGACCACTTCGATACCTGTCCGTATTTTTAACGGCTATGATATTT
>JBNMIN010000165.1:0-3297 GCA_050873305.1 Oscillospiraceae bacterium | reverse complement strand
GAGCAGGCGGGCAAAGCCGCAAGCCAATTATTGATGTTTTCGGTTGTCAGCTCGGTTGTTATATCCGTTCTTATTCTCGTCTTTGAACGCCCGCTTTTGAACCTGCTTTTCGGCAGGGTAGAGGATGATGTCATGGCGGCGTGCGTCGAGTATATGCGCATTACTGCGTATTCGTTTCCGGCTCTTGCGGTTTATAACGCGGGCGCGGCGATGTGCCGCAGCGTCGGCAGAGCCGATGTGTCGATGTATATATCCGCCTTTGCAAACGCCGTCAATGTTGTCGGCAATATTATCGGCGTGTTCGTTCTTCACGCCGGGGTCGCTGGAGTTGCTTATCCGTCGCTGATAGCTCGGTCTATTTCCGCCGTCGCCGTCACATGGTATTGTTTCATGCATCGGAAAACTCCCGTAAGATATACTCTTTCCGGCATATTCGCGTGGCACGGTTCGCTGCTCAAAAAAGTGCTCGGTATAGCAGTCCCGAACGGCGTTGAAAACGGAGTTCATCAGCTCGTCAAAGTGGCGCTGAGCAGCATGGTTGCGCAGTTCGGAACATATCAGATAGCCGCAACAGGTGTGTCGCAGAGTATATGGTCGCTCGCAGCGCTTATGGGTATGGCGATGGCTCCGGTCTATACAACTGTCATCGGTCAGTGCATGGGCGCGGGAAATATTGAAGAGGCAAATTACTATTTCAAAAAGCTCAATAAGCTGACATTTGTTTTATCATTGGCGTGGAACACGGCTGTGTTCGCAATGACTCCGCTCCTGCTGAAATTCTTTGCCATATCCGATGAAGCCAAGCGTCTTGTGCTCATCATGGTGCTTATCAATAACGCCATAAACGCCTTTGCCTATACATACGCAGGACCGCTTGGGAGCGGACTGAGAGCGGCGGGGGATGTAAAATTCACCATGACTGTTTCCGTCGTTCTTACTGTAGCCGCGAGGCTGTTCTTCTCTGCGTTGTTCGGTCTGTGGCTCAATATGGGCGCAGTAGGCGTGGCGATAGGCACGAGCATGGATCTGCTCTTCCGCGGAGCGATATTTTTTGTGCGCTATAAAAATCAGAAATGGACTAAGTTCAAACTTATATAAAGCCTATGAAAAGAAGAAATCTATCACTGATAATCTCCGGCTTGCTCGGCGTTATAGCCATATTATCCGGAATATATCTAATGGCGGCGAGCGTGACAAATTATATTGCCGAGTCTAAAAAGACGGACTGGATAGTAACCGAAGCCCGAATAACCGATGTTTCGAGCCGCGTCAAAAGAAACAGCAAATCGAGCACGACATTTTATGATCTTACATATCAATACGAAGCGGACGGAAAAATATATACCGGCAAGAAAAGCAGCGTTTCCGGCATCCGACTCGTCGGAGATGAGATAAAAATAAAATATGACCCCGACAATCCGTCGGATTCAACATCTGATATCACTCCAAATAAAGACGACTTGATATACCCGTTCTGCGGCGGAGTTTTATTCTTGGCGGCAGGAATTTTCTTTCTGCTGACGGCGATAAAACGGAGCAAACGGCTTAAAAGCGAAGACGAAGCATATCCGGAAACTTCAGAAAACAGCAGGAACCCGAAGCGTACAATTATAGCGTCGCTGCTTATGGCTGCGATTATCGCGCTGACCCTTGTCTTTCTGCGCGCTCAGCCGTCGGGCATTGAAACCTTTTCTTCCGTGATGACCGAGAACGGCTATACAGTGTCAGACATGACTGACGAACTGCGCACGGATTGGCGGGTCGGTTCGCTGATAGAGGATTCGCGCTCTTTGCATACAGAAAATATGCGAATAGACTTTTGTGTCATGGACTCGGCCGACAGCGCACGGCGCATCTATTCAGGAATGACGCTTCCGGTAAAAGACGGAGAAGAATACACATATAAAGGCGCGAATTACAGCATCTTTTCAATCGAGGACGATAATTTATATACCGCCAAGATTTACAGCGGCAATACCGTGATTTACGCCGCGGCGTCGCAGGAATGCCGCGACGAACTCGTTGACCTGCTCAGACAAATGGGATATTACAAATAAAAAGAAAAGCATCCGCACGAATTAACGCGCGGATGCTTTTTGAATTTTGGTTATCAGTCTTCGACAGTGACTGTGCCGTCTTCGTCAACGGTGATGGTCATGCCGTCCTTGACATAGTTGAGGAACTCCTCGCCAAGGCAGTCGACTGTGGGCATCGGATCGTCGGTCCAGACTGCGGAGAGAATAGCTCCGGCAGCTGCGAGCGAGTCGATGTGCTCCGAGAAGAGCAGGCAGGCGGGCGTTCTGCCCATGACCTTTGCGCAGTAGAGAACCATGCCGCCGGTCGTCGAGCCGATAGTCTGGGGCAGGCAGAGAGCCGTGCCAACCATGGGCTTGCCGAAGAGATCGGGGTTGTTCTGGTCGCCGCATTTAGCGGTCTTGTCGCCGAACTGGAGGCTCTTCTGGAAGGAAGCAAGGGTGTTGAATCCGTTGTGAGAAACGAGAGCTTTTGCCGTGCATTTGCCTGCGGCAACAGGGCGTCCTTTGAACTGTTTCATTGTTACTTTGCCTCCTTTGTGATGATATCGAGAATCTCGGCGCTGGTGTAGTAGCGCGAGGTGGTATATGTTCTGAGCTTGTTGGAGTTGGTGATGACGGGCATCTTACCTGCAAGCGGGTTGTTCATATACATCAGCGGGCATATGTAGCTGAGAACGACGCCGGTAGCCTTGAGCTTTGCAGCGTTGGGCGTTGCGTTGAACTTCTCAACAACAGCCGGAGCGGCGGTGAAGACGGTCGGGATGGAGACCTTGCTTCTGCCATTCTTCTTGAGCGACTCGCAGACATTCTCAGTCCACTCAACGAGCTGGTCGTAGGAGAGGTGAGGACATCCGACGAAGCAGAGCTTCGGAGTGGCGTTCTTGTCTTTCCACATGACGGGATAGTTGTTCTTGACTCTGTCAAGCTCGGCGTCGTCAATGACATAGACCTTTGCGCCCTCGGCGATAAGGCTCTCGCCCTGCTCAACTGCTTCGGGAGTCAGCTTGTCGATATGATAGAGACCGACAGCGCCGTTGGAAGCGGTAGCCGCGCCGAAATCCTTGAGGTATGCTTTTGCATCGCCGTCAAGCTCGGTGCCGATCCACTTATCAAGACCCTTGACATAGGGGACATCTTCCATGACCTTCATGCCGATAGCGGAGCCGAGAATCTGAGCCTCGGGCTTCTTGGTGGTCTTGACTTCGACTATCCATGTAGCCTTTCTGCCCTCGTCGGTGACAAGTCCGAAATAGGGGACGCG
>JBNMIN010000164.1:0-3337 GCA_050873305.1 Oscillospiraceae bacterium | reverse complement strand
TAGACGCCCTCGGCGGTGTCTATCTTGCCGCCTGCAAGCTGGTCGCCGGTGAACACGACGAGGTCGGGTTTCTCTGCGTCGAGAGCCTTCTCCATGAACATTATTGTGGCTTCTCTCGGAACATCGATATCCTGCGTGTCGGAAATCTGCATGATTTTGAACTTTCCGTCCTTGTTGAAACGCAGAACGTCATTGTTGTCGACCGCCGCAAAAGCGGGTGACGCTGCGGCTATGAGCATCGCCGCACACAGCACAGCGGCGAGCAAAGCCTTGATTTTTTTACTCATGACTCTTCAATCAATCCTTTCTTTTCTCAGTATGAGCAACATATTAAAGCTTGATTATTATATAACTAATATAGACAAAAATCAATCTGCAAAAGTCATAATTTTTATGTGCATTTTTGAGTTAGAATAGACAAACCAGGCGTTTTAAGCCCGGTTCGCAAATCGCATATTGTTAATTTTTCTGTTTATTCGCCGGATGTCGTCTCCGCTTTCTGGCTGTCTCCCTGCCCCAACTTGTTCATTGCCTCGAGCGGATCGACGGTCTTGCCGTTTATCGCAACGGTGAAATGGAGGTGCGCGCCGTCCGCCGCCTCAACCGGAACTGTGCCGAGGGTGCCGATATGGTCGAACTGCTCGACCTCGTCGCCCGCTTTCGGAAGATTCTTGTCCGAGAGTCCGCAGTATCGCGCAACGAGCCCCTTGCCATGGTCGATTTCAACCACATTGCCCCAGAGCGGGTCGGAGTAGACTTTTGCCACGCGCCCGTTCTGTATCGCGATAACATCGTTGCCCTGCGCGCCGCCGAAGTCGATGCCGTTGTGAACACGCCAGTCGTTCGTCGTCTTGTTTTTCACCATCTCGTCCGCGCTGTAGTCCTTGCGAATATCCGTGCCCATCGGCAGAGCGTAGCTGCCGGTATATGGCGTGTTCTTGCTGTCATTCTCCTTTGTCGTCTGCGCGGGCGCAGTCGTTCTGTCGTCGGGAACATTCTTCACGGGGTTGTTCGCCTGCGTCAGCGTCTCCTGCGGCACGGAGTAGTCTATATTGTACTGCCTCGAAGAATGCTCCGTCGAATTATTGTCCGTCGGCGTTTTTGCTACGCGCATCGCGCCCCATACTCCCGCACCCGCCGCAAGAATGCAGAGCGCTGCGAGAATGTATATTCCTTTCGATCTGAAAAAGCTCTTTTTGTTGAATGAATTGTCTATCATATCTGCCTCGTTTCTCCGCGTGCGGTGTCACGGTGTTTTTTTCATTCCTATTTTTGACCGCGCCGCCGCGCTTTATGCGCAAGGCAAAATTTATGAAAAATATAAAAATAAAAAACGAAAAGACGCCCACCTTTCGGTGAACGTCCTTCCGTAATGAGGGGTTCGATGCAACTTTTAGCATCTGGTTTGAGGAGGGGTGATGCCTGACGAACTCAGGCACCGCACACTGCAGGGTGCGGCTCCCTGCCCTTGTGTGCAAATCTATGATAACCGAGGTTTGTTAAGCCCCTGTGAACAGAGTCTTAATAATCAGAATCAATTTTGTTAAGACTTTCGTTTCGTGCGACACTTCGGGGAAAAGTGTTTTTCGGCTTTTGTGAACTTTGCCCAAATCTGCGGCTCAAATTTCGGCATCCGCGGCGCGAAAGATTCTGCCGATATGCCTTGAACTATTTATTCAATTGTTTATAATTAAACTGATAATAAAGGTATATATTATATATCTTGAACACGATAGGAGAAACAATATGGGAAGAAAAGTCAGGATAGGCATCATCGGCTGCGGCGGAATCGCCAACGGCAAGCATATGCCCGCACTCAAAAAAATCGAAGAGGCCGAGATGGTCGCTTTCTGTGATATCATTGAGGAGAGAGCCGTAAAGGCGGCGAAGGAGTTCGGCGTCGAGGGCGCAAAAGTCTATACGGATTACAGAAAGCTGCTCGAGGACGAGAGCATTGAAAGCGTTCATGTCTGCACCCCGAACCGCTCGCATTCGTTTATTACAATAGACGCGCTCGAAGCGGGCAAGCATGTCATGTGCGAGAAGCCCATGGCAAAGACCTATGCCGAGGCGAAGAAAATGTACGAGACCGCACAGCGCACCGGCAAGAAGCTGACTATCGGCTATCAGCAGCGCTGGAGACCCGATTCGCTCTATCTCAAAGAGGCGTGCGACAACGGCGATCTCGGCGATATCTATTACGGCCGCGCCATCGCGCTGCGCCGCAGAGCCGTTCCGACATGGGGCGTTTTCCTCAACGAGTATGAGCAGGGCGGCGGTCCGCTTATCGATATCGGCACCCACGCGCTCGACCTCACACTCTGGATGATGAACAACTACAAGCCCAAGATGGTCGTCGGCAATGTCTATAAGAAGCTCGGCAACCAGGAGCGTTCCGGCAATGCATGGGGCGATTGGGATCCCGCGCAGTACACCGTCGAGGATTCGGCTTTCGGCTTCGTCACCATGGAGAACGGCGCGACCATCTCCGTCGAAGCGAGCTGGGCGCTCAATATCGCCGACCCCAACGAGGCTGTTACATATCTCTGCGGCGACAAGGCGGGCGCGGATATGCGCGGCGGACTTCATTTGAACTACGTCAAATACGGCCGCCAGTGCATCGAGACCCCGAACTTTGAAGCCGGCGGAGCCGCATTCTTCGAGGGCGCGACCAGCGACCCCTCCGAGCTTGAAGCCCGCGCCTTCATCAACGCCATCATCAACGACACCGAGGTCAGCACCAAGCCCGAGCAGGCACTTGTTGTAACGCAGATACTCGAAGGAATATATGAATCCGCCAAGCAGGGCAAACCCTATTATTTCGAATAATATTACGCACATTGCGAGCCTTTTGCTCCCTTGCGTATCTCGATACGCGGCGGTCGCAAAAAACTCACACTGCACGCAATCTATTCAAAATATATTTGTATCATATCACGCACATTGACTGCCCCCGCGCGGAGCTTGAGTATCGGTATACACTGCGTCCCACGCGGAACAGCCACTGCACGCAATCTTATTCAAAATGGGTTGACTCATATCACGAATATTGCGAGCCTTTTGCTCCCTTGCGTATCCCGATACGCGGCGGTCGCAAAAAACTCACACTGCACGCAATCTATTCAAAACATATTTGTATCATATCACGCACATTGACTGCCCCGCGCGGAGCTTGAGTATCAACATACACTGCGCCCCACGCGGAACAGCCACTGCACGCAATCTTATTCAAAATGAGTTGATTCATATCACGCACATTGCGAGCCTTTTGCTCCCTTGCGTATCCCGATACGCGTCGGTCGCAAAAAACTCACACTGCACGCAATCTATTCAAAAT
>JBNMIN010000163.1:0-3446 GCA_050873305.1 Oscillospiraceae bacterium | reverse complement strand
GATATGCGGCGGCCAGGGATCGATAGTCGCGAGGATCATATATACGCTCGTGGCGCTCGCAGGTATCTGGTGCATCTCGCTGTTTTTCAGGGAGAATACGCTCCTCGAGACGAACGACGGAAAAACGAAGTAAACTTTTCAAAAAGGAATTGAAAATTGCAGCGGCGGCGGAGAGTGCAAAGGCGCTTTTCGCCGTCGCTTTGTTTAACGCCGACTACCCTGATTCAATGCCGAGCGCAAAATTTTTTAAAATTTTTGATAACTTTGTAGGGAAAACGGGATTTTTTGCGTATATATTATTGAAAGGGGTGAGAACGGATGAGACTCAGCGACAGTTTTCTCGAACAGCTGCGCGCAAATACGGATATAGAGAGCGTCATTTCTCCCTATGTCAACCTGCGCCGAAGGGGCAAGAACCTCGTCGGACTCTGCCCGTTCCACAACGAAAAGACCCCGTCGTTTACTGTTTATCCCGAAAACGGGAGCTTCTATTGCTTCGGCTGCGGAGTCGGCGGCGATGTGATAACTTTCGTGCGCCGAATGGAAAATCTCGACTATATGGAGGCGGTCAAGCAGCTTGCGGACAGAGCGGGAATGGCTCTGCCGGAGGACGGCTATGACGATACCCTCGCCAAGAAGCGCACCGCCGTTTTGGCGGCGAACCGCGCGGCGGCGAAGTTTTTTCACTCTCAGCTTTTCACCGACAGAGGCAGACATGCCCTCAACTATTTCCTTGACCGCGGGCTGACTATGGAGACTATCCGCCACTTCGGCTTGGGTTTTGCCCCGGACGATTGGCGCGCGCTTAAAAATCACCTCAATGAACAGGGCTTTGACGATATTTTGCTTGAGAGTGCGAATCTCCTGCGCCGCAGCGACAAAAACGGAAAAGTATCTTATTACGACAACTTCCGCAACCGCGTGATGTTTCCGATAATCGACCCGCGCGGCAATGTCATAGCGTTCGGCGGCAGAGTGCTCGATGACTCGAAGCCGAAATACATAAACACTTCGGACACGCTCGTTTATAAAAAGAGCAACGGCGTCTTTGCATTGAATTTTGCAAAGAAAGGAAACGACGGCAAGCTTATTATCGCCGAGGGCTATATGGATGTCATAGCCCTGCATCAGGCGGGCTTCACAAATGCCGTCGCCTGCCTCGGTACCGCGCTGACAAAAGAGCAGGCGAATCTGCTCTCACGCTATGCGGATGAGATAATCCTCTCGTATGACGCCGATGAGGCGGGTCAGAAGGCTACCGCCCGCGCGCTCGGAATATTCGGCACCACGGGTATGGAGATAAAAGTTCTGCGTCTGACCGGCGGCAAGGATCCCGACGAGATAATCAAAAAATACGGCGCTCAGCGCTTCCGCGATATCATAAACGGCGCGGCGAACGACACTGAGTACAGACTCCTTCGGGCGCGTCAGGGGATAGACCTGTCCACCGACGACGGAAAGGTGAAATATCTTTCCGCGGCGACGGAGGTGCTCGCGGGGATACCGAGCCCTGTCGAAGTCGATGTCTATGCCTCGCGCCTTGCGAATGAGCTCGGCGTGGACAAGCTCGCTATCGAATCGCAGGTGAAATATAATAAGCGCGAGGGGCTCAGAAAACGCCGCATGGCTCAGCGCGAGCAGGATCAGAAGCGCCTGCTGATAAACGGACAGAACACAAAGAACCCGGAGCGCTCCCAGCATCTGCGCGCCGCAAAGGCGGAGGAGACGCTGATAGCCTCGCTCATGCGGAACCCGGATTTCTATAACAAGCTCAAGGACGATCTGTCTGCGGATTATTTTGTTACCGCGCTCAACAGACGCATCTTTTCAGTCATTCTTTCGCGCCTTGACGAGGGCGGCAACACCGAACCGTATTTCCTCTCGTCCGAGTTCACTCCCGATGAGATGGACGAGGTCGAGCGCATATTCCGCTCTGCGGCTCAGCTGAGCAACACCGTCGAAGAGTGCGCCGACTGTATAAAAATACTCAAAGAGGAAAAAAATAAGCCGGAGAGCATAAAAGCCTCCGAACTGAGCGACGACGATTTCGCAAAGCTGTTCAGACCCGATAAACAGGATTGATATTCTGTTTTGGGTCATGACATAAAAGACCGACTCAATATGCAACATAAAGAGAAGGAGACAGAGAAGTAATGGATGGTATCGAAAAAAGGCCGGCGGTGAAAGCCCTTATCGAAAAGGGTAAAGCCGCAGGCAAACTGACCACCCAGGAGATCGACACGGTAATAGTAGACATGGATCTTGATATCGAGGATCTTGATAAGCTCTATGAGTCTATCGAGGCGCAGAATATCGAGATAATCGACGACCTGTCGATGCTGGATGTGGATGATGTCAACTTCGATCTGGGCGAGACGCCCAAGTCGACCGCTGACACCGCAGGGGTCACTGATGACAAGAACATCACTATCGACGACCCCGTCAAGGTCTATCTCAAGGAGATAGGCAAGGTTCCGCTGCTCACCCCCGAGGAGGAGATCGAACTCGCCATCAGAATCGGCGACAACGACCCCGCCGCAAAGCGCAGACTGACCGAGGCGAACCTCAGGCTCGTCGTCAGCATCGCAAAGCGCTATGTCGGCAGAGGCATGCAGTTCCTCGATCTTATTCAGGAGGGCAATCTCGGACTTATCAAGGCTGTTGACAAGTTCGATTACACAAAGGGCTTCAAGTTCTCAACATACGCCACATGGTGGATAAGGCAGGCGATAACCCGCGCCATAGCCGACCAGGCGAGGACGATAAGAATCCCTGTTCACATGGTAGAGACCATAAACAAGGTCAAGAAGACCAACAGCCAGCTGCTGCACAAGAACGGCAGAGACCCCACGGCGGAGGAAATAGCTGAGGTGCTCGATATGCCCGTTGACAAGGTGCGCGAGATAATGCGCGTGGCTCAGGAGCCCGTCTCCCTTGAGACCCCCATCGGCGAGGAGGAGGACAGCCATCTCGGCGACTTCATCCCTGATGACGACGCTCCCGCCCCGGCAGATGCCGCTTCGGCGACTCTGCTCAAGGAGGAGCTTGCCCATGTGCTCAAGACCCTCACTCCCCGTGAGGAGCGCGTGCTCTCGATGCGCTTTGGACTCACCGACGGCCATCCTCACACCCTTGAGGAAGTCGGCAAAGAGTTCAACGTCACCCGTGAGCGCATCCGTCAGATCGAGGCGAAGGCTCTGCGCAAGCTCCGCCACCCGACGAGAAGCAAGAAGCTCAGGGATTACGTCGAATAATAAAACAATCAAAAAACAGCAAAGCAGCCGCAAGTTTTTACGCTTGCGGCTGATTTTTTGATTTTGATTATTCGACGTAGTCCCTGAGCTTCTTGCTTCTCGTCGGGTGACGGAGCTTGCGCAGAGCCTTTGCCTCGATCTGGCGGATGCGTTCACGGGTAACGTTGAACTCCTTGCCGACTTCCTCAAGGG
>JBNMIN010000162.1:0-3611 GCA_050873305.1 Oscillospiraceae bacterium | reverse complement strand
TTTAATACCACCCGCGTTTCGGCATTTTCTTTTTATTTGAAAAAGAAAACGCCTGCAAAAGAAAAGCAAAACAGGGGGAATCTCCCCCTGTACCCCCGTTAACGCCACGCCGCAGTACTTAGCCTGCGGCTCTCAGTCGGTAGCTCGGCACATTCGCACGCAAACGCGCCGGAGCTTGAACGAATGCGTGCTCGTGCGTCTTGCTTCGCAAGCCGTTCCCTCGCCCCACTAAGAAAACTTTCAAGCACTGCGGCGCGGCTATTGAAAGCTTGATTATTAAGGTCGGCTGATTACTTACTTCTACTTTGCAAAAAGCCAATGGCCGAGGTTTACCTTAGTCTATTTAACTACACTAACCTTTAAAATAGCGGACAGCCACAAAGGCTGTCCCTGCGAACAGTAGGCAATAGACATTTCGAGAATTTCATGCCGTTTACGCGGCAGCGGTGCTGTCAATAAACTAAGCCGGAGCTGAAGCCCCGGCTTTTGTTCATTTTATTTTCCGGCTTTGAGATCCTTCATCATCTCGGCATAAGCCTTGACGAGGGTCGAAGCAACCGTTCTGCCGAAGGAGATGCTCTCCTGATAGTGGTCGCCGAGCAGGTCGGAACCATCGAAGAAGATCATGCAATAATCATTGTCGGGCACGACATATCCGCAGGCATCGTTAGCCTCGCCGAACACATAGAGCTCAACATTCTTGCCCGCATAGTCGCTGACGATGCTGTTGAGGGACGGATAGCCGAATTCTTTTCCGCTGTAAGCATTTTCTGCAAGGCAGGCGCCTTTTCCGTCGATAAGCTCGGGCGATACTTCGCCGGGCAGGAGAGCAATTTTTATGTTCTTGCCTATCTCAAGATAGCCGACTTCGGTCGTTGTGTAGAGAGCCTCGTTCTTGTCGTAATAGATCTTGTTGCCGACGAGTCTCGCCTTGCCGACCGCCTCGATAACGGGATTAGTTATCTCGACCATTACTTCCTTGTGTCTGATGTTGAGTATGGGCTCGACTCTCGTCTCCTTGACGGGCTCCCAGTTCTCATACCAGACAGTTATCTCGTCGAGCTTCTTCTGCTTCTCTTCGTCGGTAAGCTCGGTGTTGTTCTTTATCGCCTCGGCGGCGTCGGCATAGAACTTGTCGTTCGTGAGCCAGTCGCCCGCGCGCTTTATCTCATCCTTGGTCATGGTCAGAGCGACTACCATTCTGCCGAGCTCATTGCCGTAGCGGGTAGCCTCTTCGCTTCTGCGGACGGTGTCAACGCCGTCGTTGGTGACTCCGCGGGCGGAATAGATGCCGCACAAAGCGCCGTTGATGAACATGAAGTTCGTGTTGTTGTTCTCCGCGCTGCTGATTATCTGCTCCATGTAGTAGGTGTAGTCTGCGGAGAGCTCCTTGCCGCTGCTCTTGTCGGTCTTGAGACCGGTGATATAGGGATGAGCGGACATGTTGACTATATAAGTCTCGGTGCTGCCGTCGTCGGGGACGAAGCGGAGTCTTGTAAGATTGTCGACAACGTCGAACACGCCGCGCTTGTCGTTGATATAGTCCTCGCCGAGGTGGTCGAGGGTAGCCTCATACATCTCGCCGGACTTCATGTTCTTACACGCCTCAACAATAGTGTCGGTGGTCTTGTCGAAGAGGAATTCCATATACTTCGGGTCGGTGCCGGAGGAATACTCGCCCTTGCCGGTGAGGGTGACGCCGATGTTCTTCGCAAGCTTCGCGAAGAAGGGATTCCAGAGACCCTGCGTGTCGATGCAGCTGTGGCAATGGGTCGCAAAGACATTGACAGAGATTATGTTTTCGTCCTTGAGCTCTTTTGCAACGCGGTCGCGAATCTGCTTGATGTCCTCGCTCGCGATGCCGATGCACTCGATGGTCGAGAAAACGACCTTGCCGCGTCCGTCGTCAACAACAACGGTGCGGACCTTCATGTCATCGAGCACGGTCTCAACAGTGTTCGACGGGAAGTTCTGAAGCAGGTAGCCCGCAAGATAATAGTGTCCGTTGAGAACATCGTCGGGAACGAGACTCGCCTGGCTGTAGCCGAGCTGCCATTTCGCGTCCTTGGAAGCCTCGCTGACAAATTCCTTGCTGCCCTTGTAGAAATTCTCGCTCTCGGGCTTGTAATCCTCGAGCTTCGTCAGCCCGCTCGGCATGGGTATCATGTCCGCAAGGAAGCTGATTATCTTTGTGAAGATGCAGTCGAGATAGGTCATGAGGATGCAGGTCTTCTCCTGCTCCGTCTCCATCTTTGCAAGCGCCATGATGAGACCCCACGGGGTGCTGACATCATACTCCTTGCCGCCGATAGAAACCTTGAGCGGCTCGATCTTCACGAGGTTTTTGACCGCGCCGACGGTGTCATCGGCAACGGTCGAGTTGATGTCCTTTATCGAATCGGGGACATACTTCTCGTAGTACTCATACGCCTTTTTGGCGACTTCAATGCCGACTTTCACAACGCCGGCAATGATCTGCGGAATGTCCGAGACGGAGACGCTCGTTGTCGCCGTATTCGCTCCCGCTGCGCTTGCAGTAGCGGCGAAAGAACACGACATGATCATCGTCAGCGCCAGAACGACCGCAAGAGCCGATTTGAGTGCTTTTTTCATCGTTTGTTGCTCCTTTATGTTTATTTTTTCAAGCTGTATATTACAGGCGTGGACTCCACGCCTATATCACGAAGAACATATTCATAGCTCCACTTGCTCCCCCTTGTGCGCCATGCATCCGGACCTATCCAGTGGCATTTGCGCTCATAGAGATGCACCGTGCCGAACGCATTTCTGCGGTTCGTGTAGAGCTTCACCGCTATCTCGTGCCTGCCCGCGCCGATATTTTTGAGCTCCAGCTCATACGGCGGGAAAATTATCTCACCCGCGTGAACGCCGTCAACAAATATATCGGTCAGCGCGCCGTCGTAGTGCGGGACGGTAATTTTGATATCCCCGCCGGGGCAGTCAACGCCGAAACGATAGGTCACACAGCCGCCGTAGAACGGCAGACCCTGATTCACTATACTGCCGAACGCGAGCTTCTCGGGGCGCTTTACGAGCTTCTTGAGCCTGCCGCGAACCTCGACTCCGAAGTCGCCGAGCAGATAGCACCATTCGACATTCGTGCGCTTGCCGAACGGGAGGACGATATCAAGTATGTTCTCTCCCTGCTCTATCTTCGGCAGATTGACGGTCTTTATCGATTTGTCAACATACCAGCCGGTCACGGTGTTGTCGACCGCCTGACCGTTGAGCGTTATCTGCGCTTTCTCCGCGTCCTCAAGCGCGAGTGACACACCGTCGAGCGCGAGCGCACTGTCTATAGTGAATCTGAGCCTGATTTTATGTTCAGGCACTGGCTCGTGAATGACCCAAGGCTGCATCACCGCGCCGCTTCGAAGCGGGAATCCGAGCTTTTCGCGGCAGATATTATCAGCCCTGAGAAGCTCCTCTTCTTCGCCGCTCAGCTCGTCGCCGTCAAGCGCAAATTGCGCCATGTCAAGAAGCATGACATTCGGCTCGTCGAGCTCATATTCCGTCTCGCAGGGAACTGCAAGTTTCTTGTCCTCGCGCTCCTCCGGCTCAGTATACTGACCCTCGGAGCAGCCGTCATA
>JBNMIN010000161.1:0-3655 GCA_050873305.1 Oscillospiraceae bacterium | reverse complement strand
GATATATGATTATCTGCGCCTGCTCTATGCCCGCATAGGCATTCCGCACTGTCCCGTCTGCGGCAGAGAGATATCGAGGCAGACTGTTGATGATATAGTTGACAGCGTGCTCGAGCTGCCAGAGGGCACTAAAATCCAGGTCATGGCGCCTATTGCGCGCGGCAAAAAGGGTCAGTTTGTCAAAGAACTCGAAAGCGCAAAAAAGGACGGATATGTTCGCGTGCGCGTTGACGGAATAATATATGACCTCAGCGAAAAAATCGAGCTGGACAAGAACAAAAAGCACAATATAGAAATTGTGGTCGACAGACTCGTTGTAAAAGAGAGCATTCGAAGCAGACTTGCCGATTCTATTGAAACGGCGACAGGTCTTTCGGACGGCATTTTACTCGTTGATGTGATAGGCGGCGATGAGAAGCTTTATTCTCTCGACTATGCCTGCCCGGAGCACGGAGTCAGCATTGAAGAGCTCGAACCGCGTATGTTCTCGTTCAATAACCCGTTCGGCGCCTGCCCGACCTGCTCCGGACTCAGCGTATTCATGAAGCCCGATCCCGATCTTATCGTGCCGGATAAAAATCTTTCGCTCAGACAGGGCGCGATAAAGGCGAGCGGCTGGAACAATGCCGACGGCGGCACGATAGCGCAGATGTACATGGAGGGCATTGCGAATAAATACGGTTTTACTCTCGACACTCCGTTTAAAGATATCCCTGCAGACGGCGTTGACGCTATAATGTACGGCACAAAAGGCGAGAAGCTCAAGCTTACGCGCAGAAATGAATACGGCACAGGCTCATATATGACCGCATTCGAGGGCATCTGCAACAATATTGAGCGCAGATATAAAGAAACCACAAGCGACTGGTCTCGCGCCGAGCTTGAACAGTGTATGTCAACGGTAAAATGCCCCGACTGCCACGGCGCAAGGCTCAGAAAAGAGTCGCTGTGCGTGACCGTAGGCGGAATAAATATCGATGAAATTGCGAATAAATCCATTGTCAAAGCTATAGAATTTCTTGATTCGCTCACCCTGACCGACCGCGAGCAGATGATAGCAAAGCTTATTGTCAAGGAAATAAAGGACAGGCTGACATTTTTGCGCAGCGTCGGACTCGGCTATCTGACCCTTGCCCGCTCGTCTGCGAGCCTCTCCGGCGGCGAAAGCCAGAGAATACGCCTTGCAACTCAGATTGGCTCGTCACTTGTCGGAGTTTTGTATATTCTCGATGAGCCGAGCATCGGACTTCATCAGCGCGACAACGAGAAGCTTCTCAACACTCTTCGCAATCTCAGAGACATAGGCAACACGCTTATAGTTGTCGAGCACGACGAGGACACGATGCGCGCGGCAGACTACATCGTCGATGTCGGCCCCGGCGCAGGTATCCACGGCGGAAATATAGTCTGCGCGGGCACTGCGGAAGATATAATGAACTGCAAGGAGTCGATAACCGGGCAGTATCTCAGCGGCCGCAAGAAGATTCCCGTTCCCGAAAAGCGCAGAAAAGGCAACGGCAAGAGCCTGAAAATAATCGGCGCACGCGAAAACAATCTTAAAAATATAAATGCCGAAATCCCGCTCGGCGAGTTTGTGTGCATAACCGGCGTATCCGGTTCGGGCAAATCGTCGCTTATAAACGAAATACTGTATAAACGTCTTGTTACCGAGCTCAACGGAGCAAAAAAAGTTGCGGGTGCGCATACGGATATTCTCGGAATCGACAATCTCGACAAGGTTATCGCCATAGACCAGTCCCCGATAGGGCGCACTCCGCGCTCGAATCCGGCGACATATACAGGTGTGTTCAATGATATCCGCGACCTGTTCGCCTCAACTGCCGAGGCGAAGGCGAGAGGATATAAGGCAAACAGATTCTCATTCAATGTCAAAGGCGGACGCTGCGAGGCGTGCCAGGGCGACGGAATAGTGAAGATAGAGATGCACTTCCTCGCCGATATCTATGTACCCTGCGATGTCTGCAAAGGCGCGAGATACAACCGCGAAACGCTCGAAGTTAAATACAAGGGCAAAAATATCTATGATGTGCTCGAAATGACCGTTGAAGAGGGGCTTGAGTTCTTCTCGAGCATACCGAAGATAAAGCGCAAATTGCAGACTCTCTACGATGTCGGTCTCGGCTACGTCAAACTCGGTCAGCCCGCAACGACGCTTTCGGGCGGCGAAGCGCAGCGTGTCAAGCTTTCGACCGAGCTTTCGCGCCGCTCTACAGGAAAGACTGTTTATATTCTTGACGAGCCTACCACGGGTCTGCACACAGCCGATGTACACAAGCTTATCGAAGTGCTCCACAGGCTTGTTGACAACGGAAATTCGGTCATTGTTATCGAACACAATCTCGATGTCATAAAGACCGCCGATTGGATACTCGACCTCGGTCCCGAGGGCGGCGACGAAGGCGGTGAAATAATCGCACAGGGCACTCCTGAGCAGGTTGCAGCGACCGAAGGCTCATACACCGGACAATACCTTAAAAAGCTTCTGAACGATACGGAGGAATAACAGAATGATAACTTCACGAACCGTCAGTTCTCTTGAAAAGATTTTTCATGATTCCGAGCCGACCTGCGCGTCACTCTCGGAGATGTCTATGCTCGGCAACGAACGCGCATCATTCCAGCTTGCATATTTCTCTGACGAGGACACACAGTGCGGAATATCCGTATCCGGCTGGAAGCCCGAGAATATGAAAATATACAAAGTTGTTGAGATAAATTCAGATCTTCCGGCTTTTGAGGACTCGGATTTCTATTTTCTCAGAAAAACTCCGGGACTCTATCCTGACATGCTTGAGCCCGTTGAAGATAATTCGTTCTTCGCGGAGAGCGGACATTACGGAAGCTTATGGATCGAACTCGATGCGTCCGGTGAATCGGCTGGCAGACATGATATTTTTATCACGGTTTCAAAAGGCAAAGAGACCGTCACAAATGTTATCACAGTCGATGTTATCGCCGCGAAGCTTCCCGAACAGGAGCTCATGTGTACCATGTGGTTTCACTGTGACTGCCTTGCGACATATTACAAAGTCGATGTTTTCAGCGAAGAGCATTGGAATATAATCGAAAACTATGTCAGAAATGCCGCGAATCACGGTGTCAATTTTATTCTTACGCCGCTTTTCACTCCGCCGCTTGATACCGAAGTCGGGGGAGAAAGACCGACCGTTCAGCTTGTCGATGTCAAAAAGACAAAGGATGGCTACGAGTTCGGCTTCGACAAACTCGACCGATGGATAGATATGTGCAGACGCTGCGGAATAAAATATTTCGAGATGTCGCATCTGTTCACTCAGTGGGGTGCAGAGCACGCGCCGAAGATAGTCGCCGAAGTTGACGGAGAAAAAAAGCGAATATTCGGCTGGGAGACCGATGCCGACGGCGAAGAATACCGCGACTTCCTGCGCCGTTTTGCCGCGGCTCTGACTGCGTTTATCGACAGAAAGGGTATAAGAAACTTCTGCCGCTTCCATGTGTCGGATGAGCCGTCATTGGAGCAGTATGAAGTATATAAAAAGCGCGCCGATCTGATAGCGGAGATATTCCCGGGCTACAAAGTTATAGATGCGCTTTCGGATATTGAATTTTTTGACAAGGGCGCTGTGAAATATCCTATTCCGTCCGAAGATCATGT
>JBNMIN010000160.1:0-3673 GCA_050873305.1 Oscillospiraceae bacterium | reverse complement strand
GTCGTCGGCGACGAACTTGAGCTCCGGGGTCTTGCGCAGACCTAATCTGTGCCCGACCTCGCGGCGGATATAGCCCATGGCGCTGTCAAGTCCCTTGACGGCTGTTTTGGCGTCGTCGATGCCGCTCATCGAGCTTACGAAAACCTTGGCAAACGAAGCGTCGGAGCTGACCTCGACCTTGACGACGGTGAGCAGCTTGCCCTGCACGCGCGGGTCCTTGAGCTCGCGCATGACGGCAACTATCTCTCTTTTTATATCCTCGGAGATTCTGTCAATTCTGTATCCTGCCATATCAGTCGCGATACTCCTCGATGGTGAACGCCTCGAAGATATCGCCCTCCTTAATATCGTTGAACTTTGCAAGTCCTATACCGCACTCAAAGTTCTGCGCGACCTCCTTGACATCGTCCTTGAAACGGCGCAGGGAAGAAATCTCGTCCTCGGTGATGACGACGCCGTCGCGCACCACGCGAATCTTCGAGTTCCTCGTGACCTTGCCGCTGAGGACATAGCAGCCGGCGATGTTGCCGACGGAGGAAATTTTGACTATCTGGCGGACTTCCGCTCTGCCCTGCTGAACCTCGCGGAACTTCGGAGCGAGCATGCCCTTGATAGCCGCCTGGATCTCGTCGATGCAGTCATAGATTATTCTGTAGCAGCGGATGTCAACTCCGTCGCGCTCGGCGTTCTGCGCCGCGACCGGGTCGGGTCTGACATTGAAGCCAACGATTATCGCGTTCGATGCGTTTGCAAGCATAACATCGGACTCGTTGATGGCGCCGACGCCGCCGTGAATGATTTTAACTCTGACTTCCTCGTTAGAGAGCTTTTCAAGGCTCTGCTTAACAGCCTCGACCGAACCCTGGACATCCGCCTTGACGATGATGTTGAGTTCCTTGAGTTCGCCCTCCTTGAGGGATGAAAAGAGGTTCTCGAGAGTGACTTTTTCAAAAGACTTGAATTGTTCCTCTTTCTGCTTCTGCTTTCTCTGCTCAACAAGCTCTCTTGCAAGGCGCTCGTCGCTGACTGCGTCGAATGCGTCGCCCGCCTGCGGAGCCTCCGCAAGACCCATTATCTCAACAGGGACGGACGGACCCGCCTCGTTGACTTTTCTGCCCTTGTCGTCAACCATGACCCTGACGCGTCCGACGGACGTGCCGGCAACGATAATATCTCCGGAATGGAGCGTACCGTTCTGGACAAGGAGGGTAGCTATGGGACCTCTGTTCTTGTCGAGGCGAGCCTCTATAACTATACCCTTTGCCGCGCGGTTCGGGTTTGCCTTGAGCTCCTTCATCTCGGCAACAAGAAGTATTGCCTCGAGAAGCTTATCTATATTCATCTTTGTAACAGCCGAAACGGGCACGCATATCGTGTCGCCGCCCCACTCCTCGGGGATGAGGTCATATTCGGTCAGCTGCTGCATGATGCGGTCGGTGGTCACGCCGGGTTTATCCATCTTGTTTATAGCGACGATTATGTCAACTCCGGCTGCCTTTGCGTGGTTGATAGCCTCGATAGTCTGCGGCATGATTCCGTCATCCGCAGCGACAACGAGAACCGCGATATCCGTAGCCTGCGCGCCGCGCGCTCTCATCGAAGTGAACGCCGCATGGCCGGGAGTATCGAGGAAAGTTATCTTCTGACCGTTGAGGTCAACTCTGTATGCGCCGATGTGCTGGGTAATGCCGCCCGCCTCTGTTGCAGTGACATCGGTGTGGCGTATAGCATCGAGAAGCGAGGTCTTGCCGTGGTCGACGTGACCCATGACAACGACGACCGGGTCTCTCGGAGAAAGATCCTCCGCGGAGTCATCGGAATCGTCGATTATTCTGTCCTCTATAGTAACAACGACTTCCTTTTCAGCCTTTGCGCCGAGCTCGGTCGCGACTATCGCAGCGGTGTCATAGTCTATAACCTGGTTGACAGTAGCCATAACGCCGAGGGAGAACAGCTTCTTGACGACTTCAGCCGCAGTCATTTTGAGCATGGCGGCGAGGTCGGAGACAACTATCTCATCGGGTATTTTTACAACTATCTGCGGCTTCTTAGCACGCTCTGCCGCTATACGGGCAAGGCGCTGAGCCTCGGTCTCGCGGCGCGAGGAACGCATGCCCTGCTTGCGGTACTGCGTGGAGCGCTGCTTAAGCTTCTGCTTGTGAACTGACTTGTCGCTCTGCATGCCGTTGTTGGCGGGGGCGATATTCTCATAGCGCTCGTTGTACTTGTCGAGCTCGACATTGCCGGCTCTCGTGTCAACGGTTCTGCGCTCGCCCTTTGTGCGCGACTGCATCGGCTTGTTATCATTCTTCTTTTTGGGTCTGTCCTCTGCCGGCTTCGCCGCCTGCTCCTGCGCCTTTGCGGCGGGTTTCTCGGTCTTGGCGGCGGGCTTTGCATCCTTTGCGGGAGCAGACTTCTGTGCGGGCTTTGCCGCGGCTTCTTTCTGTTCGCTCTTCTGCTCGGCTGCCGGAGCCTCCTTCTTTGCGGGGGCTTCCTTTTTGCTCTTGAGAGCAAAATATTCATCGAAGCTGTCGACCGCGTTCTCCTTGGTCACGGTGTCGAACAGCAGATCAAGCTCGTCGGATTCAAGAGCCGTCATCGAGGATTTTTTCGCGCCGCCGAAGTTCTTTTCGATGAGCTCGGTGACGTAATTTGTCTTGACGTCCAGATCCTTTGCAACGTCACGGACGCGATATTTGGCATTTATCATACATTATCCTCCCCATAGGCGATGTTAAGTATTGTTTGTATGCGGGACGCGAGTCCCCGGTCGTCGACCGTAAGCACGGCGGAGCGCAGCGAAGTTGCATGCCCTATCTCCTGCATGGTGTATCCGGTCTTTATAAGCGGAACTGAGCGCCCCTCGCTGCTGCACGCGCGTTCAAACTCTTCGCAGAGACGCTCGGACGCATCGGACGAGAGCAGGCACAGTCTTGCATGACCGTGCTTTATCGCCGTCTGCGCTGCGTCATGGCCGCAGCTGAGCTTTCCCGCTCTGCGGCAGATGCCGAGCATGGAAAGAGCCTTGTCATTCTCCACTTTCGTCCATCTCCTTTTCCATCAGGTCGTAGACCTCCTGAGGAATCTCGCAGTTGAACTCGCGCTCAAAGCGGTGGGACTTTATCGCCTTTTTAAGGCAGTCTGCGCTGCGGCAGACATAAGCGCCCCTGCCGGGCTTTCTCCCCGTAAGGTCGAGCGAAACTTCGCCCTCCGGGCTGCGAACCACTCTGACGAGCTCTTTTTTCGGCTTCATCTCGTTGCAGCCGTTGCATCTGCGCAGCGGTATCTTCTTCTGCTTCACACCGCTCACCTGCCTTTCAAAAGTAATAAGTCGTTATATATCGAAGTTTATTGTCGGCTCTTCAATGCCGCTCTCGGGCTTTATGTCAATCTTCCAGCCGGTGAGCTTGGCGGCAAGGCGGGCGTTCTGACCCTTGTTACCGATAGCGAGGGAGAGCTGGCTGTCCGGAACTCTGACGCGGCAGACCTTCTCTTCGCCCTCTTCGACCGTGACGTCAACGACGTCGGCGGGAGCGAGCGCGGCCGCGATAAACTCCTCGGGCACATCGCTGTACTTGACTATATCGATCTTCTCGCCGCCGAGCAGGTCGACTATCTTGCCGACACGCGCGCCGCGCGGACCGATGCATGCGCCGACGGGATCGACATCCGG
>JBNMIN010000159.1:0-3799 GCA_050873305.1 Oscillospiraceae bacterium | reverse complement strand
GGAAATAGTTGTTCATATAATGCTCCTTGACCATATAGCTGCTATATAGTTTTTATCATAGCATGAATGGGCTGAGTATTCAAGGGCCGGGATTTAATCCGCACTTTGTCTTCACTCGAGGAGTAAAGCTTTTATTGAAGCCCATGACATACTGAAGCACAGAACATATGAGTAATGGGATTATTCTTCGATTTTGATGGCAAACAGAAACAACACCATCGGTCGAACTGCTAAATGACCTAATGGTGTTGTTTTGCTTGGCAGGGTCAGCCAATTTTGAGGACATACTATACCATCGCATAGAAAGAAGTTGTCCCAACACTTCCAAACATGGTTTTTGCAAAGAAGTGGACACACAATTCTATCTGTCTGCTTTTTCTCCGATATTGTTTATTGGCGCTGACGAACCTGCTGTCTGGTTTCAAGATTGTTGGTAATATAACCTCTTTCTCGTAGGCCGTTAACAACCTCTGAATAAATATCGTGCCCTTTAGGGTCTTTGATTGTTATAATCAGCACAAATTCCTGCGCGGGCACAACTAATCCATTCCTTGGAGTCATATCAATACGGATTTTCCAACTCTCACCAGCATTGATGCCTCTATCGCTGATTTTCCTGTAATAAGATTTAATTGGACTCCATTTAAATCCATTCTCTACACGAGACTGTTCAAATTTTTCATCCCATGTTGTTTCTAATGGTACACAGCCCTTAAATTCTAGTTTTCCGGATTTCGAAATATGGTACATGCCAAAACTTGCATCTATGTTTGTCCTGCAATACTCCCTACCATAGCGATCATCTAACACGGGATTGTATGCTAATGTCATCCCGATTTCGCCAAAACATTTGCCATCGTGAATAAGTGATTTAGGATAGGGAAAATTGAACATCTCCAAATGAGTGCCCTGTGCAATTTTCTGACGAAAGACTAATGTAATCTCATCTTGGCTGCATTGTAAAATATCTTGCACATCAACCGCGGGCATCCCGAAGCCATAATACTTGATATTATTAGGGTTTTGCTCAAGACTATCTATCTCGGACAGACTGAGCTGCTGCCCTGCGACCGGGGCAAGCTCTTTTTCCATTGCACTCTTGAGATTATAGATGATGTTGTCTTTATCCTTAACTGCACTGTTTATTGCGTCAAGTATGGCTCTGTGCAGCGGCTCTTCATCCAGCGTCGGCGAGTCGTGGCAGTATTTGCTGCCGTAGTCAACCCTGCTGACGCAACGCCAGACGATACGCTTGCTGCCGTCGCGGTTGCGCCATGTACAGCGCTGGTATCTTGTACCACACTCACCGCAGTACAGTCTATCTGACAGTGCATATTTGCTGCTGTATCTGCTCCGACCTGTCGGGGCATTTTTCTTTGACGGACTCTTTCCCGCGCTACGACGGGCAAGCTCTGCTTGAGCCGCATCGAATGTCTCTCGGCTTATTATCCCCTCGTGATGATTCTGCACCAGATACATTGGGAGCTGACCGATATTTTTCTTGACTTTCTTGTTAATACAATCATCTATGTATGTTTTCTGGAGCAGTACATCGCCGCAGTATTTCTCATTTGTGAGTATACTGTCTATGGCGCTCCGCGCCCATTTTGGCTCACCGTTTATGTTCGGAACAGAGTTTGCATTCAGATATTCCTGTATTCCGCGAACCGGCGTGCCGCTTAGAAACAGGTCGTATATCTTGCGAACGACTTCCGCCTGATTCGGTATTATCTCAGGCTTTCCGTCATCGCCCTTGCGATAGCCGTACAGATATTTGTACTGTATGGTGGCTTTGCCCTCTTTCATAGCCTGTCGGATACCCCAGCGGACATTGGCGGAGATAGATTCACTTTCGGACTGAGCGAATGCGCCGAGCATGGTTATGAGTATTTCGCTGTCAATTTCGAGGGTGTTCATATTCTCCTTCTCGAAGATGACCGCTATACCAAGCTCTTTCAGCGCGCGTACATAATTCAGACAATCGACCGTATTCCGAGCAAAGCGCGAGATGGATTTTGTAAGCACGATGTCAATCTTGCCCTGCTTACACTGGCGGATCATGCGCAGGAACTCCGGTCGCTTGCGAGCAGATGTGCCGGTTATGCCTTCGTCGGCGAAGATACCGGCCATAGTCCACTCTTTATTGGTCATGATCTTATCTGTGTAGTAATTCTTCTGCGCCTCGTAGCTGGTGAGCTGCTCTTCGTCATCGGTCGAGACTCGACAATATGCCGCAACCCGGAGCTGACGTTTTGAAACTCGCACAACTTCGGGCTTGGCAGGGATACATATAACTGTTGGCGTTGTATTGCTCATATTACTTCCTCCGAACCTATGGTCTGTCCATTCTTCAAGATCACCTGTGTGGAGAGTTTATTTACGATTACTTTATCAACGACCTTCGCAAGCAGGTCTGCATCAAGCTCAGTCTGCGGTTCGCGCTTGGATATGATTCTTTGCAGGCGTGTAGTCTCATACTCGCTATTATCTACCGCGGAGTACTGCACGGACGCCATCTGAAATATGAGCCGTTTTGCTTTGACCTCATCTATCGGCTGCACCAGAAGCAAGTCGTCAAACTCCTGTTGCAGCCCAAATGACTCAGTTACTTCCGGCGCAGTTTTTTGCTCTTTTATTAAACTCGGATCATGAATCAGTGCGTTTATAATACCGAGCACATCTGCCTCGGTCTGCACTGCAGGGCGCTTATCGCTCAATTTATAGAGCAGTCTCCGGGCTTCTGACCGTGTGTCTGTTGAAACTTTGGATGTTCGTATGCTTTCAGCCGCCTCGAACTCCTCGCAGAGTAAAATTTGAGGATAGACATCTGTTCCCACATAACGTCTATCCCCCAAGATCCTTGCTATCATATTTTTGTTCCAAGCCTTATCCCCATCATAGGAAACCGGCTGATTCATCAAACCTAATTTTATATCATTGAATGATGCGCCGCCTATATACGCTCGGAAGATATATTTCACGATGTCCGCCTCCGAGCATTTAACAGCTACCCGTCCGCCGCATATCTGATACCCGAATGGCTGTCGCCTCTTATTCATTACCGCACCGCCCTTCTAATAGTCTCTCTGAGCTCAAGACCGTTTTTCAGCCTGAATCTCAAGCGAGTATTGTCTTCAACTATGATTTTGACAATGAGTTCGCAGAACAGCTCCGAGTCGAATTCCTCAAGGCAGTCCGGGGCATCACGGATAACCTCCATGATCTGCTTTGTCTGAAATAGTGTGTCATCCGTTTTTGCTTCCAGCAGACGCTCTTTCTCAAACTTCAGCTTGCGGAGCTGTTCAGCCAGCTCATTGGTCTTGGATATGAAAATGTCAGGATCAACGAGCCCCTGCTGTTTCAGTACGGCTAACATTTGATTCTGACTTAGAATATCGGATATTCTCTTGTTTAACTCTATTACATCCGGACTCCATAACATTCGGTGATTTGTCATCTCATATAGATTGCCTAAAACCCGCTGCAGTATTTCTGGGGCGTGTTTCAGTTTGTAGCAGAGGCGAAGGAACGCTTCCTCGATTTCTGCTTCTGGAATTTGAGATACACTGCATAAGCCGGTATTTTCTGCATGGGTCCTGCATAGCCAATATTTTACGTTCTTATTCGTCATTGAACGAAACGACGCGCCGCAATTACCACACAATAATTTTTTGCTGAATATGCTTGGGTGTTGCACTGGCGTTTCGGAGAGTGTCCTTTGCTCTCGCAAGCTCTGTACAGCCATATATTCTTCGTGTGACACTATTGGAGGATGCGTGTTTTTTGCGTAGTATTGCGG
>JBNMIN010000158.1:0-3902 GCA_050873305.1 Oscillospiraceae bacterium | reverse complement strand
TTCAAGAGTATCAACTCCTTTTGTTTTCTGTTCCTATGATATACCTATTTTAAAAACTTGTCAATATATTTATATAAATGTTCATACAAAGTTAATAAAAGTCAAAACTAGTTTCAAAATCAAAAAATAATTTTTGTTGCAAGATACACTCGGTTTCTGATATACTTTATTTTGGACATATAGGATATGAGCTCCGGACAGGGAGCAAAAAATATAAGGAGCGATAAAATGAACGGGAAAATAAGGAAATTTGTGGCTTTGGTTATGGCGGCTTTGGCTGTTATATTTCTCTGCTCATGTGCCGGAAAAACTTCGAACGGCGATAATTCTTCCGGCGCAAAGAAAACGGAGAACGGCGTTAAAATAACGGCAACCGCTGCAAAATCGGCGCAGACCGAAGAATACAGCAACGGGGATTTCAGCATCACGATACCGAAAGGCTGGAAAGTAACAAGCGCGGGAAGCGGAATATATCACAGCATCCGAGTGTGCGATCCTAATGAGCCGCTCAATCAGATGTTTGTTCTTCTCAAAGCGGATTGCCTGCTTCACAGCCAGGCGGGAAAAGATGCATGGCAATATAACTATAACATGGGAAATACTCAAGCTGCACTTTTTGCGTCTGCTGTTGTGCTGTCTGATCCTTCGACCGAAGGGTTCTTTAAGATTTTTTCACAGTATACCGATTTTGTTTTAAAAAACGAGCCGGATTATTCGGGATATTCGTTCCCGACTTTCGGCGATTTTACCGTGACCGAACGATTTAAGGCTGCGGGCGCACTGAGCTCATATGCTCTCGGCGATGAGCTACTCCGCGCATCTTTCAATAGCAGCGGTAAGCAGGGCGAGGGTATGTTTGCGGCATCCGTTGTTGATTTCGGAAAATTTTCTATAGCTTCCAGTGACGTGTCGGGTTATGTATTGCCTCAGGCAGACGGCGGATATTACATGGCGTATAATATTATGGCAATAACCGCGGCTAAAGACACGTTTATCGAGTGGGAAAGCCTGCTCACCGAGTGCATGAAAACGCTTAAATATTCCGATAATTTTGTGAATGCGGCTAACAGCGCGAGTAACGAAAAGGTAGCGCAGGCACAGCAGATAAGCCAAAACTTCAATCAGACTATGGACGGCATAATGTCGTCGTGGGAAAGCCGTAATAAGAGCACGGATATAATAAGCCAGAAACAGAGCGACGCAACGCTCGGATATGAGCGCGTTTACGACACTGAGACGAATGAAATATACCGCGCAACAAACGGATTTACTGATGACTACAAAGGCGAGCGGTATAAGCCGGTCACCGATGATAATATGTATACGACGCCCATAAGCGGATACATAGAGAAAGACTGATACTTCGGAGATGATAATATGATCTTGTTCTTTACAGGAACAGGCAACAGCAGATATATCGCGCGCAAAATCGCTGATTCACTCGGCGATGAGCTGCTGAATATGAACGAAAGAATTAAAGCGTGGGATACATCTGAGATAAGCGCTGACGGTAGGCTTGTTTTTGTCGTTCCGACTTACGGTTGGCGTATTCCTCGCATTGTCGAAAAGTGGATAGACGAGACACCATTCAGCGGAAAGTTTAAAGTGTGGTTCGTTATGGACTGCGGCGGCGAGATAGGCGACGCAGACAAATATATCAGGCGCTTATGCTCAAGAAAATCTTTCGACTATATGGGCGTCAAACAGATAGTGATGCCTGAAAATTATGTTGCTATGTTCGGCGTGCCGAATGATGAACAGGCCGCACGGATAATCGAAAGGGCTCAGCCGGATATTACAGACGCTTCGGAGACTATAAAAGCCGAAAAGAAATTCGCTCAGCCGCGAAGAAATGCTTATGACAAGCTTATGAGCGATATAGTCAACCCGGTGTTCTATAAATTCTTTGTCAAGGCGGACGCCTTTACAGCAAATGACAAATGCATAGGATGCGGCAAGTGCGCAAAAATGTGCCCGCTCAACAACATTGAATTAAAAAACAGTAAACCGGTCTGGGGCGATGATTGCACTCACTGTATGGCGTGCATCTGTCTCTGCCCGACAGAAGCCATTGAATACGGCAAGAAGAGCGTCGGCAAACCGAGATATCATCTTGATTAAAAGCAAAGGAAGTATGACTCAAAGCCATACTTCCTGTTTTTTATTTTCTTTTGCCGAGCGCTATCATAAGCGCGCCAACGGCGGCGGTCGCCGCGGTTCCCGCCCATATGCCGTATTTTAGCTTTTCCTTGTCGTCCGCATCGTTTATGTATCGCATTATTGAGAGCGGAGTCATTTTGAACAGGTCAAAATATGTTACCGTTCTTGTTTTATACTCAAACGGCTTATTTTCATCGAGCTCAAAGATACGCACGCCGCGCATCTCGTTGCCGTAGCATCGAAATGACGCGCAGGCGGTTTGAATTATGTCAATATCATCGACTTTGCCCTCAAAGCAATTGAGATGATCATGACCTGCGACTGCGGCAAGCACGCCTCCCATTTCTTTTAATGCTTCAAATTCGCCGACATTTTCAGAGCATACGTCCGGATATTCGCCGAGGGTGCCGTGGGCTTTTCGCGGGTCAAGCTCATAAAATCGCCCGTCATGCTCTATGCACTCATTATTTTTTTCGCACTCCCTTATGAGCTGCATAGTCTCCGGAATCGGGACATGCTGAAATACAAAAGAGGGGAGAACACCGAAATCTTTTTTGATTTTTTCATTCTTTCGGAGCATCCAATCTATTTTGCTGCGGCTTACGGTTGTGTACCAATTGCCGTCTGCGCCCTTTCCTGCGGAGTCAATCATCCACACGGTAAAAGCGCGGTGCGTTCCGTCCGACGACATTATCGGGATATCATAAGTTCCGCAACCCGCGCCGACATCTGCTCCGCTCCCGACGCACGATGAATAGCTGCCGTATATTTCCGACTGCTCGGATTTTTCTATCCAGTTCATGTCGTCGTGGTTTCCGTATAGTACGGCAAACGGTATCTTTCTCGCTTCAAGCGGCAGAACAATCTGACTTATTGCCCGCTCCACGCGCTTTCTTGTTGCGTCATGACCGGAAGCTACTTGTCTTGTGCCTATCACGGCATCGTTTATATGATTGCCGAGTATGTTGTCGCCCGTGAACAGAACGAGATCTGGGCGAAGAACATCGCAGGCTCTGTTTATCATTTGAACAAGGCTTTTGCGAACGAGCGGGAGATCCTGTGCGTCGCTTATCTGCATTATTGTGAACTTGCCGTCACTGTTGAATTTCAGCATTGTTTACCTCTTTTAAAATGCGCCGCCGCAGTTTATACGGCAGCGCATTTGCTTTTATTATTTGGTTTCGTCGCTTTCGGTTGATTCGGGTTTATCTATCGAAGTTTCCGGTGCTTCTTCAGCAGAATCGTTGCCGATTTCCGGCGTTTCTGTAGATGCGGTGTCGGACACAACGCTTCCGCTTGTAACTGCGACAGGCTGAGGCTGCTGCTTCTTTCTCTTTTTCAGAAGAATCGCAACAGCAATAAGAATCAGTGCTGTAACAACTGATATGCCGAGTCCGATAACCATTCCGCGCGGAGTGTACTTGAACTTCACGCTGTGGCTTCCTGCGCTGACTCTGACTCCGAGCAGCGCGTCGCCGACAGCGACAATATCATTCTCGCTGACTTCTTTTCCGTCAACAGTAACTTTCCAGCCCTTGTCATAGGGGATTGAGGTGTAAATAATACTGTCCTCAGCGGCGTTCAGTGTGCCGGTTATCTCTGTGTCGGTAAAGCTTTCGATATTCAGCGCACCGCTGTTGAGCTTGTTGTATCCCTCAATGAATTTGTCAGTATCAAGACCGTAGACAAAGAAGTTGAGCGCACCGCTGTTGACATCATCCTTGACGGTCATTTCAACGGTT
>JBNMIN010000157.1:0-3908 GCA_050873305.1 Oscillospiraceae bacterium | reverse complement strand
GTCCACAACGATTTCCTCCGTTTTTTATTTGATTATACCATAAACATATTGAATTTTCAATGACAATGAAACTATTCTTTGACACGATGAAACCTTTTCTCCCACAATGAAACGAATCTCGGCACGATGAAATTATTCTTTTGAGAAAAGTTTCATTGTGGTTTGCAAGTGCGAAAAATAGGTGGGTTGGAGTCACCCAACTTCGACTTTTCTGTGGTCAATTTTGACACAATGAAACTTATCTTTTCTGCCAAAGTGTCAGAAACCCTTATGCTGTGAGGGTTTATGGATAAAGAAAAAGAACGAAAGTTGCAATACCTTTGGTATCATAACTTTCGTTCTTATATGGTCCGAGTGGCGAGACTTGAACTCACGGCCTCTTGACCCCCAGTCAAGCGCGCTACCAGCTGCGCCACACCCGGAAAGCTCATCAATAATACCACATGAAAAGCGATTTGGCAAGTCTTTTTTCAAACTTTTTTAAAATATTCGCCACTTTTTTACTTTCTTCCTCATTTCCGTTCTTTCTCTTTACTTTTTATCTCTCTCTATGCTAAAATCTAAAGGACGGAAGGAGAGTCAGATATGGCAAAAATAATCGGAACAAACATACCAAACATCCCGTGGGAGGATAAGCCCGCAGGATTTGAATATCCCGTGTGGCGTTACAGCGGCAATCCCGTTATCACCCGCGACAATCTGCATATGGCGAACAGCATCTTCAACTCCGCTGTTGTGCCTTACGGCTCGGGCTTTGCCGGAGTTTTTAGGGTGGATATCCGCTCGCGCGCCCAGAAGCTCGTTGTCGGTTTCAGTAAGGATGCGATAAACTGGGAGCTTGAGGATAAATATATCTTTGACGGCTACGATCCGCGCCTGTGCGAGCTCGACGGAAAATACTATCTCTCGTGGGTCAATCTCACCCCTCACGGCACAACTATCGGCATAGCCTATACCGAGGACTTCAAGAGCTGGACTCAGCTTGAGGATGCCTGCTATCCCGTCGCCCGCAACGGTGTTCTTTTTCCTCGCAAGGTGAACGGCGAGTATCTTCTGCTCATTCGCCCGTGCGACAGGGGACACACCCCTTACGGTGATATATTCATCAGTCAGTCGAAAGACCTCACTTATTGGGGCAAGCACCGCTTTGTTATGAGCCCGGTCGAGAACTGGGAGGCAACAAAAGTCGGAGCGGGTCCGACTCCCATTGAAACCGACGAGGGCTGGATCATGTTCTATCATGGTGTGCTCACGAGCTGCAACGGCTTCACTTACAGCATGGGCGCCGCCATTCTCGATAAAGATGAGCCGTGGAAGGTGCTCCACCGCGCGGACAGCTTCCTGCTGGCTCCCCATGAGCTCTACGAATGCGTCGGCGATGTGCCGAACGTCGTGTTCCCGTGCGCCGCGCTCGCGGATGCCGAGACCGGCAGAATAGCTATCTATTACGGAGCCGCCGATACTTCGGTCGCCCTCGCGTTTACAACCGTTGATGAGACTGTGAAGTACATCAAGGATAACGACATTATAAAATAAAAATGCAGCCGTGGGATGATTCTCACGGCTGTTTCATTCCTTTTCCGAGCCTTTCGAGCGCGCGCTTTTCTATCCTGCTGACATAGGAGCGGGAGATGTTCATCATTGACGCTATCTCGCGCTGTGTCAGTGGCTCGTTGCCGTCAAGCCCGTAGCGCATGACGATTATCGCCCTTTCGCGCGGGTCGGGTATGCCTATGACGAGCCCGCGCAGCTTCTCGCTCTTTATTTTCAAATCAAGATCGTCTGCGATGCAGTCCGGCGTGCAGATAATATCCATGAGCGTGAGCGGGTTTCCCTCGCTGTCGCTGTCGATCGGGTCTTCGAGCGAGATGTCGTGCGCGCTCTTTTTCATCGAGCGAAAGTGCATCAGTATCTCATTTTCAACGCATTTCGCGGCGTATGTCGCAAGGCGCGTGCCCTTGTCGGGTTTGAACGAGTCTATAGCTTTTATCAGCCCGACCGTGCCTATCGAGATAAGATCGTCCTGATCCGAATATGCGGCGTAGTATTTTTTGACTATATGCGCCACGAGCCGCAGGTTGTGCTCAATGAGTTCGCTGCGCGCCGATTTGTCGCCCGCGTGCATTTTTGCAAGAGTTTCGCGCTCCTGCGCCGCACTCAGCGGCGGGGCAAATGAGCCCGGCTGGCTCAGATGCAGGATAAAAAAGAGGAATCCGTTTGAAAATAACTGCAAAAACCAACCGAACACAGCACCGCCTCCCGTAGAATATCTATATTCGCGGTTTGCCGGAGTTTGCAAGTCCGGGCTTTTTTTGTAAATTCACTTGAAACTTCGGGACGGCTATAATATAATAATCTGTAGAAAAATCGGGAACGGAGGTGCTCTCGTGTCGGATATCAAACTCGGCGCGCAGCTCTATACTTTACGCGACTACATACAGAATTATGAGGATGCTGAAAAGACTTTTGCTTATCTTGATTCTATCGGCATCAACACGATTCAAATTTCCGCTATCGGACCCATCGAGCCGGAGAAGGTCGCATATCTTGTTGATAAGTACAATATGGATGTCTGCGTCACGCACACTTCGTTCGACCGCATGCTCAGCGATACCGAAGCCGTTGTCAGGGAGCATAAGATGATCCACTGCGACACGCTCGGAGTCGGCTGCATGCCCGGGGAATACAGCGGCAGCGAAGAGGGCGTGCGCGAGTTCATAAAGCTCACCGGCGAGCTCGCGAAGAAGCTTCGCGATATGGGGATGCATTTTGCCTATCATAACCACGCCTTCGAGTTCAAGAAATATAACGGCAGGCGCGTTATAGATATGCTTATCGACGACACCGACCCTGAGCTGTTCGGCTTTATTATGGACACATATTGGGTTCAGTACGGCGGCGGCGATCCGGCGGATTTCATAAAACGCCTCAGCGGCAGAATGAAGGTCTGCCACTTCAAGGATTATAAAATCAACAGCGAGAACAAGCCCGATTTTGCCGAAGTAGGCACAGGCAACCTCAATCTCGATGAGTGCTACCGCGCGTGCAGGGATTCGGGAGTCGGATATATCGTTATCGAGCAGGACACCTGCGATATCGACCCGCGCGAGTCGATGGCGATAAGCTACAAGAACCTTGTTGATATAGCAAAGAGAAACAGCTGATTTTTGGGAAGGGATGACAGAAGTGGAAGGAAAGATGAAGCTCCCCGTGGTTGATAGGGGATACGATATTGCGGCAACTGATGCGTATATCTCGATGCTGCAGGAGGAATATAATAAAATTTACGCCTGGGGCTCGGAGCTTGAAAAGCGCGCCGAAGCTCCCGCAGGCGATGCGGCTTCGAGCGAAGAGATAGAAGCGCTCAGAACGCAGAACCGCAGTTTATATAACAACTGCGTGGCGTTTGCAAAGCATATAAAACGCCTCGAAAAGCTCAGAGACGAGCAGGGCAGATATATGGTTGACGAGCTCAACGCCGCAGAGAGCAGGAAGAAGGCTCTTGAAAAGGAGATATCCGACCTTGAGGCGCAGAAGAGCCTGCTTGAAGTGAGTAATGAGTCGGCTCGCGGCCAATCCGATGCAATAGTCACTGCCGCGCGCAGCCAGGCGCAGAAGACAGTTACCGAAGCGCAGGAGCAGGCGAACGCAATAGTCGCCGAGGCGCAGAAAAAAGCTGAAACTATCCTGCGCGAGCGTATCGGCAGAATGTCCGCCGTGTGCGCCCAGCTTAACGATATGTTTGATAAGGGCGAATAAATATCGTCAATAAAAATAGAATGCGGCTGTTCATCATGAGGCTCGGTGCCTGTGTGATGATAACAGCCGCTTTTGTTTTTTGCTACCCTGTGAAATCTTCTATCAGCTTTTGAAGTGCTTCGTCGCCCTCGACCGTTATTCCCTTGTAG
>JBNMIN010000156.1:0-4019 GCA_050873305.1 Oscillospiraceae bacterium | reverse complement strand
GATAAGAAACGAGGTCATGGAGAAGGTCAACGATGTTCTCTATGAGTCAAAGCTCATAGGCTATCCCAAGCCGTTCAAGAACAAGGTCCGCACATTCTGCCAGAATCCCGGCGGCTTCGTCAGCCAGGAGAACTACGACAACGACCTCGCCGTTGTCAACGGACATTCATACAAGGAGCTCAAGAGCAACAACACGAACCTCGCGATACTCTGCTCCCACAACTTCAATCAGCCGTTCAACCAGCCTATTGAATACGCGCAGAAGGTCGGCGAGCTGACAAATATGCTCGGCGCGGGACACATTCTCGTCCAGCGCTACGGCGATATCCTCGACGGAAAGCGCACATGGCAGAAAGAGCTTGACCGCTCGAATGTCAGACCCACTCTCCCCGACGCCGTTGCGGGCGACATAACCGCCGCCATGCCCTACCGCGCGATGCTCAACATAATCAACTTCATCCAGGCTGTCGACTATGTCGTGCCCGGCTTTGCCGCGGAGGAGACGCTGCTCTACTCCCCCGAGCTCAAGTTCTACTCCAACCGCATCAAGATGGACGAAAACTTTGACACGAACGTCAGAGGTCTCCATTGCCTCGGCGACTCGAGCGGCTGGACAAGAGGTCTGATGATGGCATCCGTCATGGGCGTGCTCATGGGCAGAAGCATCGCAGACAGATACAGCGAGTAAGTAAATATAAAAAAGCACATCACCCCCGAAGCTTCTGTGAACTTCGGGGGTGATGATTTTTAATTTTGTTGGAACCTCAGTGCGAGATGCACGGAGCAAGTTTTATGCACCGTACACCTGCACCTTTGTTTGAAAGTTTGTTGCTCAGCGGGATATGTACCTTACTTCTTTCTTGACATTAGATATTCCGCTGCCGGACGGTTTGCTGGTAGATGTCAAAGACTCTTCCTTGTAGAAATAATATGTAGTCGTTATGCTGCGCGAACGGTATCCCTGTCGAATAACAACTGTACCCACTCCCGCGGTATCTTTTGTTCCGATACTTGTAGCATTCAGATTTCCGGTACTAAAGTACCACTTGGTTCCGTCAAGTGCTGTTGTAACCATTTTATCGGCATGCTTCGGATCCTTTTTAGCATTTGATTGATTATACGGTTTATCGCTCCATTTTACATAACTGTGTGAATCCGTTACTGTCTTACCGCAAGAATCACAGGCCGTATTATAATATGACTGCCTATTTCCGCACGCCTGGCATTTCTTATAATAGTACCTATATACTTTTCCTTTACCAACGTCGCGTGTAGCTGTCTCCGTTATTTCATCAACGCCCCACTCGCTCCAGTCTCCATATTTTTTTTCCGGGTTAGGGCTTACCGTATCGTCCTTTTTCCATCCGGACTTTGAGGGCGAGGACCCGGTTGATGTGCTGCGCTTGGTATAAGTATATCTTGTTTCGACTATCTGCGCCCCGGCAGGCGCCTTGCTCTCTTCCACCCAGCCGGAAGTAGAATTCTGTTCCCACTGAGCATAGAGCGTTATGTTGCTTGTAGAGTTAAATGTATCGCCCGAAGAAACTTTTGTTCCGCCGCTCGGTGAGGTATACCAGCCGACAAATTTGTAGTAATCCTTTTTGGGCGTCGGCAGAGTTCCATAGGTATCTCCGTATTTAACAGAAATGCTGCTTACCGAGCTTCCTCCGTTGCTATTGAACGAAACCGTATATGTTGCGGGGCTCCAACGCGCATAAAGCTCAATATCTTCGGTAAACACAAATGTGTCGCTCGAATAAATTTTGGTTCCGCCGCTCGATGAAGTGTACCATCCCTCAAACTTATAGCCCGCTTTTGTCGGGGTCGGAAGGTCGCCGTAGCTCTGACCGTATTTTATGCTTTTTGTCGATCCGCTTACGCTTCCTCCCGTGGGATTGAAGCGCACGGTATAGGTATTCTCGCGCCACTTCGCATTGAGCGTATGGTTGCGGTCGACATTAACCGTCGAGTCCGCGGTCACTTTTTCTCCGCTGTCGGTATACCAGCCGTCAAAAGTATATCCAGGTTTTGTCGGCAGAGGAAGATTTCCGTATTTTTTGCCGTATGTAACACCAATCGGGCTGACCGCGCTGCCGCCGTTTGAATTGAAAGACACCGTATATTCTCCCGCGGTCCAGCGTGCATAAAGCGTATGATCCTCAGAATTATTGACTGTATCGCTGCTTGTTATCTCCCTGGTATAAGCCCTCGACAAATACCATCCGGAGAAGGTATAACCGTTTCTTGTCGGCGTCGGCAGAGAGCCGTAAGGCTTCTCGTAATATTTGGTCTCTGTCGTGGATCTCGATCCGTCGCCGTAATCAAACGTGACCTTTACGGGCTGCGGTCCCTTGCTGATATAGACAACAATCGTGCTGCCCTTCGGGACATTCATTCCGCCCTCCGGCGAAGTTCTGATAACAAGTCCCTCTTCGACTTCGGAATCATATATCTGTCTGAATTCAACCGTAAAGTCGCCAAGTTCCTCTTTTGCTTCGTTTTTGCTCATGCCGGCAACAACCGGAATAAACGCGGTCGGCTCTGCCGTTGCATAAAATACCGTTATAGTATCGTCAACGGAAGCAACCGTTCCGCTGGGCGGATCCTGCGAGATAACCTCATTTTCCGGATACGAATCATTCTCCTCCGGCATAGGCACAACATTATTGAAGCCTGCCTGCGAGAGCGCTATAAGTGCTTCGGAGAGATCCTTGCCGACAACATCAGGAACCTCTGAGGGAGCCTGTCCCTTTGAATAATAGATTATAACCGTATCTCCGGTTTTCAGCGTGGTACCCGCCGTTATCGTATTTCCGTCCGCGGTCACGATACGGATTATTGTTCCCTTTGTCGGATATTCGCTGCTGTACTCTTCTCTGGTCTGAACATTGAGTCCCTTGCTCTGGAGATAGGCTTCGACATTCGAACTGCCAAGGAATTCTTCATCGATTCCGAATCCGTCATAGCTTTTTCCGAATGTTATCGTTCCGTCTTCCGAGACCTCAAGCTCATAGTCCTTTTCCGAACCTGCACTCTTGTTATATCTGACAACCGATCCGATGGTCAGATATTCACCTTCACTGTGATCCTGTTCTATAACTATATTCTCGTTTTCTTCGCTGAACTTCTTTACGCCGAAATCCAGACGCAGCTGTCCATCCTTGAACTCCGGCTCGGACTTCGCCTTCTCTTCCGATTCGCCAACGATATTGGGAACGCGAACAAAGCCTTCAATATTGCCGGCATTGAACATTGACTTGAAGTTTATGACGCCGGTCAGTGTCAGCACGCCGACCGCTATCACCACAGTAAGCAGCGACGGGACAAGAATTTTGAGCCACAGCGGCCATGAATAGATATCTATCTTCTTTATCTTTCCGTATCTTCTCTTCGCCGGCGGATCTGCATTGAGCTCCTCGATAAAGGTTTTGATATCCGGTGTTCTATCCTCCACACGGACATTCATTGCATTGAGAATTGCCACTTCACGATTTCTGGAAATATTTTTTACAAGCTTATGCGGCTCAATAAGAATATCCTTGTTCTGATTCTCGTATTTTGCTCTGCGTTCCATAGCGTCCGGCGGCGTTTTGCCGGTTATCATTCTGTAAAGTGTTGCCGCTATGGCATAGACATCGGTATACGGTCCCTGATCTCCCCTGCTCCTGTACTGCTCCTCGGGCGAATATCCGGGCTTTATAATTACCGTAAGGCTTCTGCTGTGAGACGTCGTTGCATATCTTGAAGCTCCGAAATCGATAAGCTTCACCGATCCGTCCTTCGTCAGGAATATGTTATCAGGTGCGATATCTCTGTGGAGAAGTCCCTCGGCATGAACAGTCTGGAGCGATTCCATAACGGGCATAAGCATATTTACCGTTTCATCCTCGGGAATGGTTCCGACCTGGCCGAGATATTCTTTCAGCGTGATTCCGTCCAGATACTCCATTATAATATATGCAGTTTCATTTTCCTCGAAGCTGTCGAATATTTTTACGATTCCGGCTTCGTTCTGGAAT
>JBNMIN010000155.1:0-4153 GCA_050873305.1 Oscillospiraceae bacterium | reverse complement strand
GATGAAATATGATCCGCATGTAAAAGGAGATGTGCTCTTAATTTCCGGCGTCGGCAAAGTGTATCCTTTTATGAGATCACATAAGATTCTTGACAATATCCAGCATATTTTTTCGGATATACCGGTTTTGATGCTGTATCCCGGAACATTCAACGGACAGGATCTCGGCCTGTTCGGAAAGTTTTTGGACGGCCACTACTACAGGGCTTTCAACCTGCTGTAATAAAGGAGAAACGGAAATGCAGTTAAAAGATATTTACGAACACGACATTGACCGCGACATTAACGGCGTTATTAAAGTTGCGCAGAACGATGAAAAGATCATTGAACAGGAGCTCGAGGAGTATATTGTTACCCGCGAGCTTCGCAAGCATTTCAACACCTTTTTGAATAACTATGAAAAGTCGCTGAGCTATCCTACCGATAAAATCGGCGTCTGGATTTCAGGCTTCTTTGGAAGCGGTAAATCGCACTTTCTGAAGATGCTCTCCTATGTTCTCGGAAACAAGACCATTTGCGGGAAGAAAGCGGTGACTTACTTTGCAGACAAGTTTGATGATCCGATGATGTATGCTCAGTTGGAGCACTGCGCAAGTGTTCCGACGGACGCTATTCTGTTTAATATTGACTCCAAGAGCCCTATCAACAAGGACAATACTGCGATCCTTCGTGTGTTCGCAAAGGTGTTTTATGAATATCGCGGATTTTACGGCGACGATCTTAAGGTTGCAAAGCTGGAGCAGTATATCGAAAAATCCGGCAAAATGAATGAATTCAAGGCGAAATTTGAAGAAATTCACGGCGACAGCTGGGAAGAGTCCCGAGATGCATTTTCGTTCTTCGAGGATGATGTAGTTGAGACTCTTATCGAAACTCTCGACATGAGCGAGACGGCTGCCCGAAATTGGTTCAACGGAACCGAGACTGCAGATATGACCATCGAGCAGCTTGTGAAGGAGATAAAAGAATATATCGATTCCAGGGGCAAGGATTTCCGCCTTTTGTTTATGATAGACGAGGTCGGTCAGTATATCGGCTCCGACGGAAGCCTTATGCTCAATTTGCAGACTATTGTTGAAGAGATAGGCTCAAAATGCGGAGGCCGCGTTTGGGTTATGGTTACAAGCCAGGAGGCTATCGACTCCATCACTAAGATTAGCGGCGACGATTTTTCAAAGATCCAGGGACGCTTTAACACGAGACTCAGCCTGTCGTCATCCTCCGTTGACGAGGTTATTAAAAAGCGTATTCTTGCCAAAACGGATACTGCGGCGAAAATGCTTGCTCTGAGCTATAGCAAAAACAGCGCAGTGCTGAAAAATCTGTTCACTTTCAATAATGCTGTTCTGGATTTGAAGGGATACACGGGCGAATATGATTTCGTTGAGACCTATCCGTTTGTGCCGTATCAGTTCCGCCTTATGCAAAATGTGCTCGCCCAGATTCGTAAGCACGGCAACTCCGGAAAACACCTTTCGGGCGGTGAACGATCCATGCTTTCCGGATTCCAGGAGGCGGCGCAGGCCATCAAGGAAAAGGATGAAAATGCGCTCGTCCCGTTCTATCTTTTTTATAACACTGTACATACCTTCCTTGAGAGCGCAATCCGCCGCGTCATTGATCGCTGCCAGTCTGCGGCGGACAGCCATGACGGCATAGAAGATTATGATGTCAGTGTCCTGAAGCTTCTGTATCTCATCCGCTATGTTGATGATATCAAGTCAAATGTAGATAATATCACGACACTTATGGTAGATGATATTCGCGCAGATAAAATAGATATGCGCAAGGCGATTCAGGAGTCGTTGGATCGTCTCGTGTCGCAAAACTATGTTGCAAGAAACGGCGATACTTATACATTCCTGACCGATGACGAACAGGATATTGAAAGAGATATCCGTAATACGCCTGTCGACAGCGCGGCAATTATACAGTCCATCTCTCATACTATCTTCGGAGATCTGTACATCAGCAAAAAATTCCAATATAGTAAATATGATAACTTCCCGTATGATCAGATTATCGATGAAACTACAATCGGGCAGTTGACCGGTTCAATTCGTCTGCGCATTCTGACCGTTGCGGCTGATTTGTATACTGCCGGCGAACAGGCGCTGCTGATGCGTTCCGGCATGGACAATGAAGCAATTCTTGTTCTTTCTGATAAGTATCCGTACTTTGACGATCTGGAGAACGCCGCCAGGATTCGCAAGTATGCAAAGAACCGCAATGTTGCGGAACTGCCCGAAGCAATTCAGTATATTATTCGAAACAAACAGCATCAGGCGTCTGCTTATGAAAAGGCAGCCGCGGAGCATATTGCCTCGGCTATTATTGAGGCAAAAGTATATGTTGCCGGCGAGGCTGTTTCTGTCAGAGCGTCATCCGTGAAGGAAAAGATCGAAACTGCCCTTTCCGAGCTGGTCGACAGTGTCTATACTAAGCTTGGATATATCAAGCACAATTTTGTTGATGACAATGAGCTTGCGCGGATTCTTAAGAATCAGAATGTGCAGATGACCGTCGGCGGAGGTGTTGATGTTTACAATCCGGAAGCGGTGGAGGAAATCGAGCAGTATCTGCAAATGCAGGAAACGAAAATGCTGCCCACTTCTATGGGTGACATCCAGCGCAGATTTTCCGCCATCCCGTATGGTTGGCGCGAGATTGATATTGCGGCCGCCATTTGCTCCCTGATTTCCATTCAAAAGGTCTCTGTCAGCTATGGCGGAAACGTGATTCAGCCGACGGATAAGCACATCCCTGACTATCTCAGAAGAAGGACGGAAATCGACAGAACTCTTGTCTCTCGCAGGATCGCTATCTCCGACGATCTGATGAAAAAATCCCGCGAGTTTTTAAAAGAATATTTCAACACGATGGACGTGCCCTCTGACGAGGATCGTCTGATTTCCTATGTCCTTGACAGCTTCACGGCTGAGCGGGACAAGCTGCAGAACCTTTTGGATACCGTTTATACAGCCGGGGCTTATCCTGATAAAGCTGTTGTGGAGAACGGAATTAAGCTCTGCAATGATCTGCTCTCCAGAAAGAAAGACAATACCGCTCTTTTGAACAAGATGGTCTCCATGGAAGATGATTTCCTTGACCTGAGCGAAGATATGGCGAATGTTGTTTCGTTTTTCAAAAACCAGCGGCCTATTTTCGATGATGCTGCGTCGCTGGTTGATAAGCTTGCCGCCGAGAGCGAATATCTGCAGGCTGAAAAAGAGGCAACGGGCGCGCTCGCGCGGATCAAAAGCATTCTCGAAATGCAGAAGCCGTACAGGAGCGTCGCCGAGCTGCCGAATCTGATTCAAACGGTTCAGTCTGTCTACGGTCAGCTTCTCGACCTGAAGAAGCAGGATGTATATTCTGAGATTCAGGCTGCAATGGGCGAGATTCATCAAACGGCGGGAATCGATCAGAAGGAGATCGCGGCGAGAGCCGATGATGCCCTTGTTGCCAAGAGGAAGGCGGCTTCCGAGGCGGCAACGCTGACCCAGCTGGATGCGATGAAGATTCAGATCGCCAATATTCGCCAGCAGTATATCAAAGCACTCATGGTGCCGAGCAGCCCTGCCGAAAAAATTGTGACCGTTTCCAGAAACAGCCTTGGCTACAGCATCAAGCTGAAAAATGAGGCTGACGTTGACAAATATGTCGCCGGCATCAAAGAAAAGCTGATGGAAATGCTGGACGGCAATGACGTTTTGCATATTATTTGATTTATCTTTATCGCCCGCTGAAAAGAGGAAGAAGACATGAACAAAACCGCAATAAAAAACTTTGCTATATGGGCGCGGGTTCAGCTGATTGAAGCCGCGAAGCAGAGAGCCTTTGAATATGAAATCACCGAGGACGGCGAGAACAGAGCCGACTTAGATAGCATCGGCGGCAGCGTACTGACTGCCGAGGTGAAGGAGCAGCGCAAGCAGCTGATTTCTCAGATTCAGCACAAGGGCTATATGCAGGTAATGGAAGAGGCGGCGTACACATGGTTCAACCGCTTTATCGCCCTTCGGTTTATGGAGGTCAACGGCTATCTTCCCTCGAAGACCCGTGTTTTTACCGACGAAAACGGCGAATTCAAGCCGGAAATATTGAAGCAGGCGATGTCCGTTGAGATCGACGGACTGGATAGAAACAAAGT
>JBNMIN010000154.1:0-4230 GCA_050873305.1 Oscillospiraceae bacterium | reverse complement strand
GTATAATATATATAATAAATTATGCTGTTTTGTCATTGGACGCAGGAAGAAAAACGGTTGAAAGAAGAGGTGCAGAAAATGTCCCCTGCCACTGTGGAAAAGAGAAGAGCCGTGCTTATCAATGTCGCATATATCGTGCTCGTGCTCGGCGCGTTTTATCTGTTCATGAAATATGCATTCTGGACAGTCGCTCCGTTCGTGTTCGCGTTTCTGGTCGCCGCCGCGCTGCAGCGCCCGACCAACTTTCTCTCGAAGAAAACCCATATCAAAAAGGGCATTGTTTCCGTTATCGCGGTGCTGCTGATAATCGCGCTGCTGATAACAATAGTTGCCCTGACCGGCGCGAGGGTCGTGTCCGAGATCAAGGGACTCGCCTCGACGCTAACCGAGTGGCTCAAGAAAGTGCCGGACTATGTAAAAGGCTGGGAGGCTTCGCTCTATCGCTTCGCTGAGCGTCTGCCGGACGGACTCCAGAGCTCAGCCGAGGACGCAATAAAATCATTCTCGGACAAACTCCTGCTCTCATCCGAAGAGCGTGCGGCTAGGCGTGCGCAGGGCGGCGAGCAGAACTCAAATATCAATCTTTTGTCCGTCCTCAAGACTCCGCTCAGCGGCGTCTGGTCAACCGCGAAGCAGATCCCGAGTATTTTGATCGGCGTGCTCCTGTTTATTATCGCCGCCTGCTTCATGACCGCCGGATATGACGGAATAGTCGGCTTCATCAAGAATCAGCTGACCCCCCAGAAGCGCAGAACGCTCTCGAAAACTAAGCAGATAGTGTTCTCGTCCATGGGCAAGCTCGTCAAGTCCTATGCGCTGATAATGCTCATAACTTTTGCCGAGATGTCGATAGGTCTGAGCGTGCTGAAAGTCATCGGCGTGTACAAGAGCGGATATATATTTATTATCGCAATCATAACCGCAATAGTCGATATCCTGCCCGTGCTCGGCACAGGTACGGTCGTTATCCCGTGGGCGGTGTTCTCGCTGATAAACGGCAGCTACGGACTCGGAATCGGACTCATTGTCATATATGCCTGCATAACTGTCATACGCCAGATAATCGAGCCGAAGATAGTCGCGAGCAACCTCGGCATCCCGCCGATAGTCAGCATCATGGGCATGTATATCGGACTCCAGCTCTTCGGCTTCATCGGAATATTTATTATGCCGATAGTCATAACCGTGCTCAAGGTGCTCAACGACGACGGCGTTATCCATATCTGGCGCAGCTCGAAGAAATCCGTTGAGGCGGACGCCGCGGCGGTGCAGCCGGAGAATATTTCAGCCGAAGAGGAGAATCCGGAGACCGACAGCGAGCCGAAAGAGTAATTTGTTGACTTTTGGGCTTCTTGTGTTATAATTGAACTGTAGTACAAAATTGTTCGCAAGCACAATTCGGATTTTATCGTGAAAGGACGGTTTTCATGGATATTTTACAGGCAAAAAAAGAAGTTATCGCAGCCGGTCTGCGCCTTGTCGAAAAGGGACTCATCGCGAGAACATGGGGCAATGTCAGCTGCCGCGTTGACGAGAACAGCTTCGTCATCACCCCGAGCGGAAAGCCCTATGAGGGACTGACCCCCGACGATATCGTCGAGGTCAAGATCGACACCCTGAGCTACGAGGGCAATGTCAAGCCCTCCTCCGAAAAGGGCGTTCATGCCGAGGTCTACAAGGCTCATCCCGAGGCGGGCTTTGTTATCCACACCCATCAGAAGTTCGCTTCCATTATAAGCGCGACCATGCAGGGCATCCCGACGCTCAGCGAAAAAGGCCGCAAAGTTATAGGCGACAAGGTTCTGCTCGGCGCATACGGTCTGCCCGGCACAAAGAAGCTCAAGAAGGGCGTCGCCGCAGCTATCGCCGCCGATATGGACAGCAAGGCTGTTATCATGGCGCACCACGGCGCTGTCTGCTACGGCAAGGACAGCGAGGAGGCGTTCAATGTCGCCGCCACTCTCGAGCGCGAGAGCGCACTTTATGTGCTCGACCAGTTTGACCGTAAATTCGGCGAAAAAATTGCCGATTTGAGCGAAATGTGTGCTTCATGGGCACAAAAGCACGGAAAAACTATTGTAAAGCATGACAAAACCTGTTATAATAACTCGTACAGAGACGCAAGCGGAAAGATAGTATTTTACGCTGCAGGCGACAAGGAGCATACCGTCACCGTCGATCCCGCAACTTCAGCGGTCAGCGGCGAGGGCGAGATCCCGACAGCCGAGCTTCACCGCGCCATATATGAAGCGCGCGACGATATCAATGCTATTCTTTATTCCCAGGCTCCCGAGGTGCTCGCAGTTGCCGCTATGGGCAAGACTGTCAAACCTCAGCTTGACGACAGCGCCCAGATAATCGGCGTGAGCCTCAAGTGCGCGAAGAATTCGCCCAAGAAGGTCGTCAAGGCGCTCAAGGGTCGCCACTGCGTTCTCGTCAAGGACGGCGGCGCGCTCTGCTGCGGCTCAAATGAGAGCAACGCAGGTGCGGTCGAGATGATCGCAGAGAAGAGCTGCCTTACCTACATAGGCTCCGGCCTCTTCGGTAAGTGCAAGCCGATTAATCCTATCGAGAGCCTGCTCATGAGAGTTATCTATCTCAAGAAATACTCGAAGCAGGCGGAATAAATCAGACACCTACCATCTTCTTGCCCCCGTTTTATACAAAGAAAATCCCGACCTTGACCGGTCGGGATTTTCTTTTATTTGTCTATATATTTTTTGATAAAACTTTCAACCGTGCTCCAATATAATTCCGGGTTTACAGATGACGAGAGCGCGTGTCCCGCACCCTCAACGGTCAGTTTTTCTTTTTCGCACGCCGCCGCTAAGTATAGCTCACCGAGCATTTTATACGGCACGAGCTCATCCTCCGAACCGTGTATAAACAGCATTGGTATGCAGCTCTTTTTGACCTGTTCAAGCGCGCTCGCCTGCTTGAAATCGTAGCCGTCGCGAAGCTTTGAAAGCAATGACGCAGCGTTGAGCACCGGGAACCACGGGATATGAAGCGTCTCCGCCTCCCATCTGAATTCGTCCCATTCCGAGGTGTAGCCGCAGTCCGCGACTATCGCTTTGACATTTTCGGGCAGTCCGTCGCCGGACGCCATGAGCACCGTTGACGCGCCCATCGATACGCCGTGCAGAATTATCCGCGCGTCGGGGTCCCACGAGAGAATGAGCTTTATCCACCCGGCTATGTCATTGCGCTCGGGCCAGCCCATGCCGATTTTTGCGCCCTCGCTGTCGCCGTGGGCGCGCGCATCGACCGCGAGAACATTGAAGCCGAGATTATAAAATTTTTTGACGAACCCCGCCATGTGCTTCGCCTTGCTTGTATACCCATGGCAGACGAGTGCGTAGTCGGAGCCGGAATTTTTGAATCTCTTGCCGTGCAGGCGCAGAGAGTCGGAATTTATATAGACATCCTCGCCCTCGTCGGCGTACCACTTTTTCATTTCGGGCGTCCCGGTCATGCCGCTGTATTTTGCGCTCGCCTCGTCTTCGTCGGCGCTCGTATTTGTCGCTTTTTGAACGAGGTTGTTGAGCTTGCTCATATGTATGGGCGATTTCGTGTTTATCGCGAAGTTATAGAATATCTCCGCCGAAGCTGCGGTCAGCGCCGTCAGCGCGCCGAGTGTGATTATCGCCGCGCCCGCTTTTCTCCTGTCCATATCCGTCCCCCTCTGTATCTTTTGGAAATTATAGCATACTCAATTTTGCCGTTTCAAGCTTCCATGCGTTTTTTACATAAAAGCGCAGGCGCAGAAAAGATAATTTTTGATGATAACTGCCTTTGAAAATCAAAACAAAAGCTGATATAATTTTTTCATCGTGTAGCGAAAGGCGTAAATCCGGATGGGTTTACGCCTTTTCTTTTTTGCAAAGGAGATAACTATGAAAAACAACGATCAGACCTTCCTCGGGCAGGAAAAGCTCGGCAGGCTCATGGGCAAATATTCCGTGCCCTGCGTCATTTCCCTGCTCGTCGCGGCGCTCTATAACATCGTCGACCAGATATTCATTGCGAACGCCGCATATCTCGGTTCGGACGGCAACGCCGCAAATACAGTCGTGTTCCCATTGACTGTTATAGCCCTCGCGATAGCGGTCATGATAGGCGACGGATGCTGCGCGTTCGTGAGCATATCCCTCGGCGCGGACAGGCGCGAGGACGCGCACAGGGGAGTCGGCAACGCCGTTGCGCTCTCGGCTGCGGGCGGCATAGTGC
>JBNMIN010000153.1:0-4269 GCA_050873305.1 Oscillospiraceae bacterium | reverse complement strand
GGCGCGGGGTTGGCGATTGTTTTCATGCGCGGTGCGACTACGGGCGGTACCGATATCGTCGGCCGCCTCGTCCACAAGGCGTTCCCGCATATCCAGATAGGCAAGGTCATTATGGCTGCCGACGCGATACTAGTTATCCTCGGCGCGGTCGTTGTCCGCTCCGTCGAGTCCGCGATGTATGCGGGTATAGTCATTTTCGTCAACTCCCGTTTGCTCGACTATATTCTTTACGGCACCGGCAGCGGCAAGCTGCTGCTCGCCGTGACGGAGCACGCGCAGGAGATATCCGATGCGATAACTTCAAAGATGGGCAGGGGAGTCAGCATCCTGCCGGTCAAGGGCGGCTATACGGGCAGGGAGAAGAACATGGTCGTCTGCGCCGTGAAGAAAAACGAGGTGCCGCAGCTGACGAAGATAATCAGGCAGATAGACACCGATACGTTTATAATCATCACCGAGGCGGGCGAAATCCTCGGCGAGGGTTTCATTGCGCCCGGAGTCAACTGAATAAACAGAGCGCGGAGGCTTTTTTTGCACCTCCGCGCTTTTTTTGAAAAAATTTCTGAATTGGGTGAGAAAATCCGGCATTTCCCGCGACAGTATAAGTGAAAGGCGGGACGCCGCCCTGAAAGGATTGATCCGATGGACAACGGTGAGAGTAGCTACCGCCGTTTTATCGAAGGCGATCAAAGTGCGTTTGATGAACTCATGGACGCCTATCGAGACAGACTGATATTTTTCATCAAAGGTTATGTCCGCTCCGCCGAAGAGGCGCAGGACATAGCTATGGATACCTTTGTCGAAATTCTCGTGCACCCCGGGCGTTTTCGCTTCAAAAGCTCGTTCAAAACCTACATATATTCCGTCGCGCGGCACAAAGCGATAGATTTTCTCCGCAAAAAGCGCACCGTGCCCGACGAGGGAGAAGAGATTTGGGACGAGAGCGCGATAGACTCCTTTTACAGGGGCGAGGACGCGAAAACCGTGCGCGAGTGTATGGACAGACTCAACAACGATTACAGAACCGTGCTGTATCTTGTCTATTTTGAGGAAGTGGACGGCGACGGTGCGGCAAAAATTATGGGCAAAAGCAAAAAGCAGCTTGCCAATCTCCTCTACAGGGCGAAGCAGGCGCTTAAAACCGAGCTTGAAAAGGAGGGCTTTTGCTATGAAGACCGATAAGGAATTCAAAAATGAAGTTTATGCGCGCGCTTCAAAGGAACGCGCGAGAATAAAAAAACGCAACCGCGTGATAATGACCGCCGTGCCGTGCTTTGTTATTGCACTGACCGCCGCCACTGCAGCAGTTTATTATTCAACATCGTTCTCTATGAAGGATGCCATGCCCGCCGAGCAGCCGATAAATGCCGAGAATTATGTTCAGACCGAGGGCATCCCCGAGGGATACAAGTCTGCACCGCTGACGAGCGAAGAGCGTGAATATTTTCAGCAGCCCGACAGCGCGACGGATTCGTCAATAGGCTCCGTCAAATCCGGCTCGAGCGTTGTGCCGACCGAAAATCACGGGACAACTGCGCCGGCGGCGAACGGCGACAAAAAAGGCGACTTTGACCGCATCAGCTATGATTTCAAGGCTTTCCATGACAAAAAGGGAGAAAGAAGCAACGGCACGCCCGATGCGATTGTGATAGAAAGCCGGGAAAAGCTCGCGGAATATCTCGCAGCTCAGGAGAAATACGGAATATTGAGCGAAGAGCTGAAAGCCGAGCTTTCGGGCAAGGACGATGAGTATTTTAAAAACAACACCGTTGTGATAATAACCGCGGACTGCGAATATGATTTGGCGGACTGCACTATGGACTCAAGCAATACGCTCACCGTCTCGCTCAAAAAGTCGAAGAGCGAACGGGAAACCGGATGCCATATGATTCTGACTGTGTATAACAAGCATTTCACAAACGTCGTCCTCAGGGACGCATGAAAAAGAAGGGGAGGAAAGAAATGAAACTCAAAAGGTTAGCGGCTCTTCTGCTCTGCGCCGCCGTCATGCTGCCGCTCGCGGCGTGTGCAAAAAAGCCGGATTCCGGAACATCGCGGACATCGCAGACTACAGATGACACCACCGTCACGCCGACAAAGGACGGCGATACCTCTATCACCGCGACTGACAAGGGCAATAAAGGCGCCGCCGCGCAGGATCTCATGCAGGGCATAACCAAGGGCAAGGGCGCATCCAAAAGGCCGGACAGCCGCTTTGCGAATGCCGCCGCGTCGTTTGCGCTCGACCTTTTCAAGGATGAATACAAGTCCGGCAAGAACACGCTCGTTTCCCCTCTCTCCGTGCTCACCGCGCTCGCTATGACGCAGAACGGCGCAGAGGGCAAGACCCTCACCGAGATGCAGAAAGTTCTCGGCGGGCTCGACCGCGATACTTTAAACGCCTATATGAATGCCTATCTCGCCGCAGTCGCGGGCAAGGACAGCGCGCTCAAATGCGCAAACTCCATATGGGTCGACAGCAAGCTCGATGTCAAGAAGGCGTTTCTCCAGAAAAACGCGGATTTCTATTCCGCTCAGGCGTATAAAGCGGACTTTACGATCACGAGAACCGTAAAAGAGATAAATTCGTGGGTGAACAAAAACACGAACGGCATGATAAAGAAGCTGGTCGACGAGTTCGATCCACTCACGGTCATGGTGCTCATGAACGCGCTCTGCCTCGAGGCGGAGTGGGATGACCCCTATACCGACAACTGCGTGCGCGAGGGCACGTTCAAAAATGCCAAGGGCAATCTCGTCAAGGCGAATTATATGTATTCGCAGGAGCTTGAATATATCGAGACCGCGAATGCGACGGGCTTTGTTAAATATTATACGGGCGGCGACCTGGCGTTTGTCGCGCTGCTGCCGAACGAGGGCACGAGTATAGACAGCTATATCGCCTCGCTCACGGGCAAAGGATTTTTAAGCGCGCTGAATTCGAGGAAGAATACCCAGGTCAACACGCAGATGCCGAAGTTCAAGTGCGAATACAGCAACTCGCTCGTTGACACTCTCAAGAAAATGGGCATGAGCACGGCGTTTGACGGGAACAGCGCAGACTTCTCTTCTATGGCTAATGGCGGAAATGTATATATCAGCGATGTTATTCACAAGACCTTTATCGAGGTTGCCGAAAAGGGCACACGCGCCGGAGCGGCGACTGCCGTTATCGTAAAAGAGAGCGCGGCAATGCCGGTTGAACGCCCGAAAGAAGTCCGCCTCACAAGACCGTTTGTCTATGCGATAATCGACACCGAAACGAATCTGCCGCTCTTTATCGGCGCGCAGACAGATATATAACGGAGGAACGTTATGAGTTTTAAAAAGATACTGGCTCTTTTGATGAGCGTCCTGTCTATAGCCGCCTTCGCCCTGCCGTTTTCCGGCTGCGGAAAGATCATAGGCAATGCGTCCGACAAGGGCGCGAAAAGCGGCGCGGTCCGCAATCTGACCGAGAATATTTCAAAAAATGACTCCGGCGCGAAATCCGCGGATAATGAGTTCAAGACCGCCGCTGTATCATTTTCGGCAGACCTGTTCAAATATAACTATTCAAACGGAAAAACAACGCTCGTCTCGCCGCTGTCTGTGCTGACTGCGCTCGCGCTCGTGCAAAACGGCGCCGAGGGTGAGACTCTCGCTCAGCTTGAGCGGGCGCTCGGCGGATTAGACCGCGACACGCTCAATAAATATATGCGCGCTTACTGCGACTTTCTGAGCGCCGGCGACGAGCTGAAAATCGCAAATTCCGTCTGGACGGACAGCAGCGTTGAAGCGAAGCAGGCATTTCTGCAAAAGGCGGTGGACAGCTACTCCGCGCAGATTTTCTCCGCTCCGCTGTCGAGCAAAAAGACCGTCAGCAGCATTAACTCATGGGTTAAGAAAAACACCGACGGCATGATACCGAAGATAATCGAAAATGCCGATAGAGATGCCGTTATGATGCTTATAAACGCCATTGCGTTTGAAGCAAAGTGGGAGACTCCGTATACAAACGACGATATCGAAAAGCTTGAGTTCAATTCATATTCCGGCAAATCGAAGAAAACCGAATTTATGTGCTCGACCGAAAGTGTATATCTTTCCGACAGCGACGCGAGGGGATTCATGAAGTCGTATAAAAATGGCCGCTTCGCTTTCGCGGCGCTCCTGCCGAACGAAGATGTGAGCATCGATGACTATATAGCCTCCCTCAGCGGCGAAAAGCTGATGAAAATATTCTCATCCGCTAAGAAAAACGAAGAAGTCGATGTAAAAATGCCGAAG
>JBNMIN010000152.1:0-4289 GCA_050873305.1 Oscillospiraceae bacterium | reverse complement strand
GTTGGCGAATTTTTTCCAGAGTATCTTTTCTGTTTCATCCTCTGCCTGCCAGAGGTCGGGCACCATTATCACGCGACATCCGGCGTTATGTGCAGCCCACAGACCGTTGCGCGAATCTTCGAGGGCTATGCAATCTTTCGGGCTTTCGCCGAGCAGTTCGCACGCCTTGAGATAGACATCCGGCGCAGGCTTTGAGCGCGCCGCCATTTCGCCGCTGACTATTATATCAAACTTATCAGTTATACCCGCGCTTTCGAGGTTGCGCAGAACGGCTCTGCGGGTCGAGGACGAGGCGACCGCGGTCTTTATCCCCGCCGATTTCAGCCAGTCGAGCAGTTCATAAAGTCCGTATTTCACGGGGACTTTGTTGTGTGCATAAAAATCATCGGTGAATTCCCTGCCGTAGCGGCGCATGGCTTCGGTATCGACATCGCTCCCGAACTCCTCGCGCCATATCTCGTCCGCACGCTCGGCTGTCACACCGAGGGTCTTCATGACCATATAGCCCGCCTTGCCGAGTCCCATCTTTTCGCCCGCATAGTCCCACGCCGCCATCGCGAGGCGTTCGGTATCAAACATCAGTCCGTCCATATCGAAAACAGCAGCTTTCATTTTTATAGGGACACCTCCGGGGAGAAATAATAAGTGAGCTGAAAATATTACCCTGCAGCAATGATTTTATTTTACAAAAAAGCACTTCCGAAGAAGTGCTTTCCGTGGAGCAGGTGAGGGGAATCGAACCCCCGTGTTCAGCTTGGGAAGCTGACATTCTGCCATTGAACTACACCTGCATTGCTTTGATATAATAGCACAGTGTGTTTGAAAAATCAATATCTGCATAAAAATTAATTCTTCCGTGCCGCATATATCAAGGGTGGAAATATCAATACAATGTGCAAAATATATATAAAATATCAAAGTAATATAAAATTTTTATTGTTTAGTTACTATACAGTGTGATAATATAGCTGCATGGAAAAACGGAGAAGCGGTGAGGGTCGCTTCTTCGCACCAATGGAGGAGTGTTATGAAAACCTGGCAAAAAGTCACGTTTGTTGCAGTGCTTGCGGTGTTTATCTGCCTTTCCGTGATGCTGACTTTTGTCTCGATAGCGAGAAAGACATTTGAATTCAAGCATGAAACGTCGGTAGGCAGCGTTGAGGGGCTTGACGGATATGTGTTCTACGGCTTCAGCGGAAATGCGTCGGTTAAGGATGTGCACATCGACTTCGTGCGCGACGAAAAAGGCAAAAATCCCGATGAGAGCAAGCCGGTCGTCGGCGTCTCCGAGTTTACAATAGTCAGCGACGAATATGTCGAGTTTATTTATATCGGCAAATCGGTCAGATACATAGACGAAAAGGCGTTCTACTATTGCAAAAAACTCAAGGCTGTCTTCGTTGACGAAGAGAACGAATATTTTACCTCTGTCGACGGCTGCCTTTACAGCAAGGATATGACCCGCCTGTATCTGCACCCGATAATGAACGGCGATTGGCTCATAGAACAGGGCAAGTCGCATACCGGGGATTCGTTCAGCGTGCCGGGCGGCGTCCGGCGCATAAACAGCTGCGCTTTCTATAAAAATGATAAGCTCGTCAATCTGACTCTGCCGGATACTATAGAAGAAATTGGTGATATGGCATTCTTCGGCTGTTCCTCGATGAAGACGGTTCGCCTGCCGGAGGGGCTCAGGAGTATCGGCAGCGACGCATTCAGCTATTGCGGCAGCATGGGCCCCGTGTTCTATATCCCGAAGACGGTTGAAAAAATAGGTCATCATGCGTTCTTTTCAAGCAATTCAGTGACCGAAATGTATCTCGGCGCGGAGAATGAAGATGCTTTCGAGAGCGGCGAATCGTGGCTCCCTAAGAGCGTCAAAAAAAGGACTTATAAATAAAAACGCAGTCGTCTCATATTCAAAGACATATGAAGAAGCGGCGGCGCGCGCCGATGAACTGAGCAGAGAGGAGGGAGCATAAAATGAGCAAAAAAGAAAAGACAGACACAAGATCGCTCGGCGAAAAAACAAAGGATCTTTTCACCGATTTCAAAACTCATTGGAAAACTCCCGCCGAGGGACGCTATGTGCCGTATAAAGAATATATCTCGCTGTTCTTCGCCGTCGGCGGCAACTATTCTCTCTCTTACCTGCTCGGCTTTCTCTCGTTCGGCACGGGATGCTATCTCGTCGCGTTCTATTATGAGATACCGATATTGACCTTTACTGCCATAAATGCTTTCTTCATTATCTCCGGCTATTTCTGGAGTATATTGAGCATGGGCGTTGACGCTAACCTCGGAATATTGCCCAAAAAGACGGAGAAGAAATATTTTGCGGTCTACCTCTCCTTTGCGGCGATAGGACTTGCGTTTTTGATCTTCGATTTTTCGCGCATTATCCCGTTCCCGGCGGCGTTCGCCGAATATGCCGACACCCGCTGGTCGGGTCTCAATCTCTACAGCATCTGCAAAATTTTCGGCATCCACTGGTTTGTCAGCGGCTGGGGCGGCTTCAGGTCGATAATTATCAGAAAGAAGCTTGTCCCGAAGCTCGGAAGATACAAGATATTTGCCTATGCAAATGTTGTCCAGTGTCTTGTGGTCGCTCTGTTGATATGCGAACTGCCGCTTTATAAAGAACCGCTGGTCGAGAGAGTATGGAAGCTCTATGCGCTGTTCCAGCTGTTCGGTATGCTCGGCTTCACCGGCTCGCCGCAGCAGATAGCCGATAATATCAGCCCGAATGCCCACGAGAGAATGATAGTTCGCTGCTGGCCCGTCAAGCTCAGCCATCTTTTGCGCTCATTGATGACATTTATAATCCCGACCCTCGCGGGCGCGTTCTTCACAAACGGCATCAGAGACATCGGCACATTCAGATATCTTTTGCCCGTCTGTTTTATCGTGAGCACCGTGATGATGTTCATGGGCCTCGGAAAGATAAAGGAAAGAATACCTGCGCCGCCCGTCGAAAAGAAAAAATACTATTCTTTCTGGGACTGCATCGGCGGCATAATGAAGAACAAGTATCTGTGGATAAAGCAGATATCCGAATTGCTCGATTCGCTCGGCAACGGAATGCTTGATGTCAAGACTATAATACTTATATATACATGGCGTGAAACGGGACTGATATTTGCCCTCGCCGAGCAGGTGACTTCGTTCGTCGGCAATCCGGGCGCGTTTCTTGCCCCGTGGATACGCAAACGCTTCCAGTATAAGACGCTCTATATATTCAAGCAGATAGTCATGCTCTGCACGAGCGGATGTTATATGCTCGCCATTCTCTTCCTCGGAAACACCCACTGGCTCTGCGGTCTTGCAATGTTTATTGCGCTGTGCGTGTGCGATGCGCTCAAGTCCGCCATCGAAGAGGCGTCGGCAGATATGAATATAAGAATAAGCGATTATCAGATGTATATCTCCGGCGAGCGCTTTGAGGGATATCAGGGCGTTGTCGGCTGGTTCACAAGCCCGATTTCGGCTCTCGTGAGCATGATAATCCCGCTGCTGTTCTATCGCTGCGGATTTACTTCAGATTGGGATGTGCTCTTTATCGACTCGGTCAGGCTCAAGTGTATGTTTATCGGCCTTGCGTTCGATATGATCGGATATGTCCTGATGATAATGCCGTATCTCTTCTTCTGGGACTATTCGGACGAGAAGCACACCGAGATAATGCAGGTGCTCGCCGAGCGCGCCAAACAGGCGGAAGAACAGCCCGCCATGTCCGGCGGCGAGACGGCAGTCGCTGCGGTCGGTGTACAGGAATAAAATATACTTTGTCGGGCGGATATCTATCTATCCGCCCGATTTTGCGCTTAGCCGCGCCATTTCAACAAAGCAAAAACAAAAAACTTTCGTCCTATGCGAAAAAATTTTGAAAAAAGGTTGACAGCGGGGCTGAGAGTGTGTATAATATTGACTCGCAGGTGAGCGAAAACCTGTTCGGAGTTTGATATTGGGGAATTGTGTAACGGTAGCACGACAGACTCTGACTCTGTTTGTTGGGGTTCGAATCCCTATTCCCCAGCCAGAAAAAAGCACTTGCTTTAGCAAGTGCTTTTTTTATTGAACGGGCTTATATCCGCGAGTATAGCAAGTGTTTAATAGCTTGATTTTGAAGAAAGCTTTCCCGGAGGTGTCCCTATGAAAATAAAAGCTGCTGTTTTCGATATGGACGGACTGATGTTTGATACCGAACGCCTTGCGATGGCGGCGTGGGACTATGCGGGCGAAAAGATGGGACTCGGCAAGGCGGGCTATATGGTCATGAAGACCCTCGG
>JBNMIN010000151.1:0-4300 GCA_050873305.1 Oscillospiraceae bacterium | reverse complement strand
TCAGCGAATTCAGTGCGCAGGAGCTCTCCGAGTTCGATCCCGATGAACGCTATGAAAAAATACGCGGATATCTGGACTCCTATCTCGAGCGCTTCCTCGACCGCTCGCAGAGGTCAAAGAGATTTCTTTATCTCTATGAACGCCTCGCGCGCAGTATAGATGCGGTCGCGGCGCGGCTCGCGGATGAGTTCAAAAACTGCGAATTCCGCCCGATCGATCTCGAACTTGATATATCGCATAACGGCACGATAAAGCCGTATGATTTAAAAATACCCTCCGGCGGGCATATCAATATTTCCGGCAAGGTGGACAGAGTCGATCTCGCCGAGATAGACGGGGAGCCGTATGTCAGAGTCATAGATTACAAGTCGTCGGGCAAGCCATTTGACGTTTCCGATGTGCTCAACGGACTCAATATGCAGATGCTTATATATCTTTTCACGCTCGTGAGCAACGGAAAGGCTCGCTACGGCGATGCGATTCCCGCAGGAGTGCTCTATATGCCTGCAAAGGCATCCGCCTTTACAGCCGAGAGGGGCAAAGACCTCAGCAAACAGGGCAATCCGAACGACAAAAAAATGCAGGGCTTCGTGCTCGAAAACGCCGATGTTATAGTCGCCATGGAGCATGACGGCGACGGTGTGTATATCCCGGCAAGAATTGATAAGGATGGCAGCATAAAGGGCAAGACCCTCGACCTCAGAGAGCTGTCAAAGCTTTGGGACACAGTTGACGAAAACCTTGTAAACATGGGCGAAGAGCTGCATCGCGGCTCGATTTCCGCGCTCCCGGCGCAGGGCAAAAACTACAAGGAAATCTGCTCGAAATGTGAATATTGGAACATCTGCACGCATGAGAATAATATGCCTGCAAGAGAATTGGACGATAACCGAAAACTCGGAGAGGGGGATGAAGAATGGGAGTCGACTGGACGACTGATCAGCAGCACGCGATAGAGTGCCGTAAAGGTTCTGTACTTGTCAGTGCTGCGGCAGGTTCGGGCAAGACAAGCGTGCTCGTCGAGCGCGTTATACGCCGCCTGACGGACGAAGATAACCCCTGCTCGGCGGAGGATCTGCTGATAGTTACCTTCACCCGCGCCGCCACCGCGCAGATGCGCGAGAAGATAGGCGCGGCGATACTCAAACGCCTTTCGGAGGATCCGACGGACAGGCATCTTCGCCGCCAGTATATGCTCCTGCCGTTTGCGAAGATATGCACTATCGACAGCTTCTGCAACGACCTTGTGCGCGAGAATTTCCACGCGCTCGGCATATCCCCGGACTATTCGCTGCTCGACAATGAGACGGCTGTCATAATGAAAAACGATGTCTGCGAGGCAATGCTCGAGCGGGCATACGAAGAGGATTCGGACGGCAGCTTTTCGGGGCTCAGCGACATGATGTCCTCCGGCAGCAGCGACGAGGATTTCGCGAAGCTGATAATCAAAATGTATGATATCTCGACCGCCTATCCGTTCCCTGATTTGTGGCTCGATTCGCTTATTGAGGAGTATTCTCAGCCCGATATCAACAAGAGCTGCTGGGGCGGTATAATAAAAAAATATGTCTGCGATATGCTCGACTATTGCGTGTCATCAAGTAATGATATGATGACCGCCATGGAGTCAGATCCTATTGTCGCGGACGCCTACGGCGCGGCGGTGCAGAGCGATATAAATATGTACGCCGGGCTTCGCGAAAAAATCAACAGCGACTGGGACGAGGCTCTCGAAGCTTTTAAAACAGTCAAATATATGAGTCTCGGGCGCGTGCCGAAGGGCTATGAGAGCGAGACGAAAAATGCTGTTATGACTGCCCGCAAAAAGCTCAAGGATCTTTTGAAAAAAGTACCTAATATTATGTGCGTCTCGTCCGGAGAGCATTCTGAAGATGTGCGCCTGCTGCGCGGCCCCGTGACGAAGCTTATCGAACTCGTCAAGCAGTTCGGCAGGGAGTATTCCGCCGAAAAAGATAAAATGAACTCCGCCGATTTCTCGGATATCCTGCACCGCGCGCTCAATTTGCTTGCGGTTTCCGACGGCAGCGGCGGATATATAAAAACCGACCTTGCGCGCGAGCTTTCATCGCATTATGTCGAGATACTCGTCGATGAGTATCAGGATATAAACGAAGCGCAGGATATGATATTCAGGGCGATATCCGCCGACGAAAATAACCTGTTCACCGTCGGCGATGTCAAGCAGAGCATATACAGATTCCGTCAGGCGATGCCGGAGATATTCCTGCGCCGCCGCAGCACAACGCACAGCTTTGAGAGCGGAAAATACCCACTTGGCATAACCCTCGGTTCGAATTTCCGAAGCCGTGTGGGAGTTACCTCGTGCGTCAACTATATCTTCCGCCAGCTGATGAGCACGGAGGCGGGCGAGCTCGAATATGACGACTCCGAGGCGCTCAACGCCGCCGCGAAATATCCCGAGCGCGACACCCCCGACTGCGAGCTGCATGTCGTGACGGATAAGGGCAACAGAGCCGATACGCTCGAAGCGCAGGCTCGCTATGTTGCGAGATATATTGACCGCACGGTCAGAGAGGGCAAAACGCTCGTCACAAAGGGCGGCGCTCTGCATCCCGCGTCATACGGAGACTTCTGCATTCTTTTGCGCACGGCAAAAAATGTTTCTTCGGTCTATGCCAACGCGCTTTCAGAGCGCGGCATACCGGTTTTCTCCCCGGAGACCGGCGGATTCTTTGAGGCCGCCGAGATAAGCTTTATACTCTCGCTCCTGCGCGTGCTCGACAATCCCGTGCAGGACATACCGCTCGCGGCAGTTATGCTCTCTCCGCTGTTCGGCTTCAGCGCGGGCGAGCTTGCGGATATACGCGCCTCGGCGAAAGAACGCCTGGGTGCGGGCGAGACTGAGCCGCTCTATCGCAGCGTTGCCGCGTCGGCTGACGAGGGCAACGAAAAAGCGGCGGCATTCCTCAAAAAAATCGAATCCCTGCGCAGACTGTCGCTGACTCTGAGCGCGGGCGAGCTCGTCCGCAGAGTGTGCGAAGAGACGGGCTTCGACGCTATTGTAGGCGCGATGCCGGACGGCGAGCGCCGCAGGCTCAATGTGGGTCTGATGTGCGATTATGCCGAAAAATACGAGGCGGCGGGGAATCTCGGACTCAGCGGATTTATAAGATTTATAGACAAGGTCGCACGCACGAGCGGCGATCTGGCAACTGCCGCGCGCCCGTCCGAAAACGCGGATATCGTCCGCATAATGACCGTCCATCAGAGCAAGGGACTCGAATTCCCGATATGTATTCTCGCCGATATGCAGCACGCGTTCAACGAGCGGGACAACACCGAGCCCGTGCTCATAAGCTCGTCTGCGGGGCTCGGCATGAAGAGGCGCACGGAGGACGGGATCAGCGTTTATGACACCGCTTCGCGCCGCGCCGCTGTAATTACTTCTGAACGCATGGGCCGCAGCGAGGAGATGCGAGTGCTCTATGTTGCGTTGACGAGAGCAAAAGAAAATCTCGTTATGGTCACATCCGTCCCGAACCCCGAAAAGGGACTCGCGAAGGTTGCCGTCGAATGCGGAATAGGGGAGCGGGCGAACCCGTTCGCCGTGCTCAGAATGAACAACTTCTCAGACCTTGTGCTCACGGCGCTTATGCGCCATCCCGCCGCGGATGAGCTGAGAAAGCTTTCCGGCGTCGATGTTCCGATATTCCTGCCCGAAAAAGACAGATTCAAGCTGAAAGTTGTCGTCAGCGATTCGGAAAGCTTCATGACTGAATCCGCAAATGAGCAGAAAATAGCCGCAAAGCCTGTGCTTTTCGACGAAGTTCAAGCACGGCTCGATTATTCCGACCCGCGGTCGGTGCTCTCGTCCGTGCCTGCGAAGCGCGCCGCTTCGGACGGCTCGGAGCGCGGCATAAACCGCGAATATTTCGCCTCGTCACGCCCTGCGTTCATGAGCTCGGGCGGACTGACTCCGGCTCAGCGTGGCACGGCGACGCACAAATTCATGCAGTTTTCAAATTATGCCGCGGCGCGCGCCGACATTGAATCGGAGCTCGCGCGTCTTGTCGACGGCGGCTTCCTCTCGGAGGATGAAGGCAAGGCTGTTAATATCGGCGCGGCGAAGCGGTTCTTTATGTCGCCGCTTGCCAAGAGAATTTTTGCTTCCGATAATGTCATGCGCGAGAAAAAATTCGCGGCGCTCTTCCCAGCAAAATTTTTCTATCCGGAGCTGACGGGCGAAGCGGCGGAAGAAAAAATCGTCGTTCAGGGCATTGCGGACTGCGTGTTCGTCGAGGACGGAGAGCTCGTCATT
>JBNMIN010000150.1:0-4325 GCA_050873305.1 Oscillospiraceae bacterium | reverse complement strand
CTCTATACTTAGTCAATATGCCGTTTTCAATAATAAAATCTGATAAGACGCTTGTTGAAGGTTCAGTACTCTTGACAGGCGTTGGTTTCGAAGAAGCAGAAGCCTTTTGAGACGCAGATTTTCCTTTGAGGGCGCTTTTAAGATCTTCTAGTAAAATAACCTTGATTTTCTTGCCCTTCATCTGCTGTTCAATAGCGTCATCTATTTTTGTGTAACCCGCACCACTGGGATTAACGACTAAATAATCTGTCAAGCCGGATACACTTGTACGGTACTGACCGCCTTTTCTAATAACCTTTTTTACTATCGGATTATCTTTTGAGGAATCCAGAAGCCCCGTGAATACAAAAAGCTTCCCGTTAAAATCAATAGTCGGGGCCTCTTCCACATATTCTCCATACTGCTGTAGCCACTGATCTGCAATTTGATCTGTCATTAGATTTTTCCTGCCTTTCATAATATAAAGTTAAAATTCTGCTTAATGTAATTTTCCCTCTGCCGATATGTCTTAAAAGTTTGTCTTAGGAACAGCCTCATTTTTCTGAGTAATGTGCATCATATTATTGTCTTAAAGTTGTACCGGTTTTCTCAGTGCTTGCATTGATGAATGCCGCCGCAGTTTCTTCCGTTAATCAATCACAACAGCATATGCTCTCTGCTTCGCAGCTTCAATCAGCTGATTATGCGCACAGAACGCAAATTTTTTGTTCATAACGCCGTTCTCCTGTTATTTTATGCCTCGGCTCCGCTTAATTTGAAACCGTCATCCGAATTTCAAAAAGCCATCAAAAAAACTTAGCGCAAAAACAAAAGCCGACATTTTCTTCCTTTATTTTCCACTGCAAGACTAATTTATCACAAAAAAATGCATTTGTATATAGGGAATTTTTTGTGTCCAAAAAACCGGACTCCAGTAAAAGAATTCAAACTATTTTTTGCCCAAAAAGGCGCAAATCGCATATATAACATAAAAACCGCACCCCGTTTATCAGGCAATGCAGCTTGACAAACGAGGTGCGATTCACATTTACGGGGGGATTACAGAAAAGATCAGGTCAGACTGATTTTGTCTATTCGTTCGAGCTCGTCGCTCGTAAAAGATGTGTTTTCGATTGCTTTTATATTATCGATGATTTGCGACGGCTTTGACGCGCCTATCAAAACGGAATTGACAATGCCGTCTTTCAGCACCCATGCAAGTGCCATTTCTGCGAGGGTCTGGTTTCTCTCCTTTGCAATTTCCGAAAGCGCGCGGACTTTTTTAAGCTTCTCTTCGGTTATCGCGTTGACGGAGAGGAATCTGCCGTCGGTCATAACCCTGCTGTCGCTCGGAATACCGTTTAGGTATCTGTCGGTCAGCAGCCCTTGCGCGAGCGGACTGAAGGCGATAATGCCCTTGTTCAGCCTTGCGGCGGTGCTTTTCAGGCCGTTGTTCTCGATTGTTCTGTCAAATATCGAATACCTGTTTTGATTTATCACAAACGGGCATTTGAGGTCTTCGAGAATGCTGCACGCCTTTTCGAGGTTTTCGCCGTCATAGTTGGACACTCCCGCATAGAGAGCTTTTCCGCTGCGAACCGCCTGCGCGAGCGCACCCATTGTCTCTTCGAGCGGAGTCTCGGGATCGAGACAGTGGTGATAGAAAATATCAACATATTCAAGCCTCATACGTTTGAGGCTCTGATCAAGGCTCGCGAGAAGATATTTGCGGCTTCCGTTCCGGCAGCCGTAGGGTCCCGGCCACATCTCATAGCCCGCCTTCGTGCTGATTATCATTTCATCGCGGTATGCCCTCATCTCGTTGGCAAAAATTTTGCCGAAATTCTCTTCTGCGCTGCCTGGCACCGGACCGTAATTATTCGCCAAGTCGAAATGCGTGATGCCGTTGTCGAATGCGGTGAAGCAGAGTTCTTTCATGTTTGAATACTGCGCGTTATCGCCGAAGTTATGCCAAAATCCGAGCGACACCGCCGGCAGCTTCAGACCGCTTTTTCCAAGGCGGTTATATTGCATCTTGTCGTATCTTTTTTCGTTTGCAGCATACATATTGATTCTCCTATATATCCGTGTCACTCCGCCTTATCCCAGCCGGAATAGAGAGTTATGCTTTCGTTGACCGTATCCTTGCTGATGTCAAATGCTTTTGTGCAGTCCCTGTCGCTGTACCAACCGGTGAACACATAGCCCTCCTTGACGGGGTCGTTTTCAACATTGACAAGCTGGCCGTGCATAACCTTCTGATTCTCTATCTGAGAGCCGCCGTTCGTGTCGAAAGTTACCGTAAAACCCGCATGGCTTATCGCAAAAACAACACAGGCAATAAGAACAACAATACCCACGAGTATAAGCCTGTCAGCGGTTTTTACAGATATTTTGACATTTCTGTAGAGCCCTCCCGGCTTTCTTTCTGTCGTAAGACCCATTGTACTTTTTTCGTTATCCATGGTTTCACAGCCTTTCGGTTTCAGCATTCATTATCTGCGCGCGAGATATTTACGCATATCGATAGCGCAGGCAATAAGGATTATCATACCCTTGATGATATAAAGCATATTAGCGGACACGGAGAGGAAGTTGAGTCCTGCAAAAATTATCTGTAAAAGCAGAACGCCGACAACTATTCCGCTTATCTTTCCTGTGCCGCCGACGAACGACACGCCGCCTATAACGCAGGCCGCGATGGCGTCGCATTCATAGTTGAGTCCGGTGTTTGCGGAGCAGGAAGCGATTCGCGCACCCTCGATGAATCCCGTTATGCCGTACATAACGCCTGCAAGAATAAACACAACAAGTATAGTCACAAAGACATTTACGCCCGAGACTCTTGCCGCCTCTTCGTTTGAGCCGACCGCAAACATATTTTTGCCGAACTTCGTCTTGTTCCAGATGACCCACATAACAGCGGTCAGAATGATTGAATAGAGAACATATTTCGGAATCGCAACGCCGTCAATCGAGAACAGCGTGCCCGTGATAAATTTAGTGTAGGACGGATCGAGACCGGAGAGCGTCTGTCCGTTATTTCCGCCTATCATAAGATACATAAGAACCGTACCGAAAACGATAAGCTGGGTTGAAAGAGTGACTATAAACGGATGAAGCTTGAACTTGGCAACGAAAAATCCGTTCACAAGACCGACTGCGGCGCCTATGGCTATAACCGCGAGGAGCACGACGATCAGCGGCATCGTGTCAAGACCCTTGAACATCTTGTTCGCGTAATCGCTCATCTGGAGCAGAGAAGCGGCGACGCAAGCCGTGAGCCCGACGCAGCGGCCGGCGGAAATATCGGTACCGGTCAGCACTATGCATCCCGCAATACCCAAAGCAATCGGCAGTTTTGCCGCCGTGAGCGAGATTATGTTCACTATTGATGAAATGCTCAGGAACGCCGGCACCTTGACCGCAATAAAAATCACGGAAATCGCAATTATTATATACATCGCGTTGTTGAACAGCAGATCCGTCACAAGTCTTTTTTTATCGCCGCGGTCTGCCGCTTTGAATTTTTGGAGCCAGACCGAAACGCGCGAGCGCTTTACTTTTTTTGCACTTGTATCAGCCATGATGATTCCTCCTTAGACATATTTCGCCGCAAGGGTCATTATTTCTTCCTGGTTCGTTGTTCCGGCGTCCACTTCGCCTGCGAGCCTGCCGCCCGACATAACGAGTATCTTGTCGCAGACGCCTAAGAGCTCCGGCATTTCGGAGGAGACCATAATAACGGTTTTTCCCTTTTTGGCGAGGTCGAGAATAAGCTGATATATCTCATATTTCGCGCCGACATCAATACCTCTTGTGGGCTCGTCGAGCAGGAGCACCGTTGGGTCGGTCAGAAGCCACCTTGCAAAAATGACCTTCTGCTGATTGCCGCCCGAAAGAGAGCTTATCTTCGTCTCCTGGCTGGGAGTCTTTATTTTCAGGGAGTTTATGTACTTGTCGGTAGTTACCTTCATTTTTTTCTTGCTGACGAACGGACCCGTCATATACTTCTTCAGGCTTGCAACGGTCGCATTCTCTCTTATATTGAGAATGCCGAAGATTCCCGTCGCGCGCCTTTCTTCGGTCAGAAGCGCAAATCCGTTTTTGATCGACTCGTGAGGAGTTTTGTTTTTTACCTCCTTGCCGTCAAGAAAAATCTTTCCGGAGCGGCGCGTCGTTATGCCGAAGATCTGCTCAAGAAGCTCCGTTCTGCCCGATCCGTCAAGTCCGGCGACACCGAGTATCTCTCCCCTGTTTGCCTCGAAGGACACATCTCTGAGATTCGTATATTCGCTGCCGAGGTTTTCGACTTTCAGCAGCACATCGCCGATCTCGTTATCCTT
>JBNMIN010000149.1:0-4344 GCA_050873305.1 Oscillospiraceae bacterium | reverse complement strand
GTATTTCCTCCTCGGGCGCCTTTGTCACAAGGCTTACAACGACGATGAACACGCAGGATATCACGAACGCAGGCAGCAGCTCATATATGCTGAGCACTCCGCCGAAGGGCGCCACGCAGTATTTCCATATAAAGACCATCGCCGCGCCCGAGAACATACCGGCGATAGCTCCCCACTTGTTGCAGCGCTTCCAGAAGAGCGCGAACAGCATCACAGGGCCGAAGGTCGCGCCGAAGCCCGCCCATGCAAAGGATACAACACGGAAAATCGAGCTGTTGGGGTCGCTTGCGAAGATGACGCCGAGTATCGCAACGCCGACGACCGTGAGTCTTGCAATGAGCATGGTCTTTTTGTCGCTCAACCTCACGCCGAAAACATCGGTCAGTATATTATGTGTAACGCCGGAGGCTGCGGCAAGGAGCTGCGCATCCGCCGTGGACATAGTCGCCGCCAGAATACCCGCGATTATCACTCCCGCGATTATGGCGGCAAGCACGCCGTGCGTCGAGATGAGCGCCGCAGTGTTTACGATGAGACTCTCCGCCTCAGACTCCGATGCAGGCATCGCTATCGCCCCGGTCTTGACCATGCCGAAGCCGACAATGCCTATAACGACCGCAACGCCGAGCGAAATGACGACCCAGACCGTGGCTATGCGGCGGCTGAAATTGAGCTTGTCCTCATCGCCGATGGCCATAAAGTGCAGCAGGATGTGGGGCATACCGAAGTAGCCGAGTCCCCAGGCAAGGGTCGAGGCTATCATCAGGGGGCTGTAGCTGCCGGGGCTGTCGGAGATTATGCTCGTCGAGGCGGAAAAGCTCAGATATCCGGGTATCTGCCTTGCGTTTTCGACGACGCTCTCCCAGCCGCCCGCGGTGTTTACGCCGAAAATCAGCACGATGATGAGCGCAACGGTCATGACAATGCCCTGAATAAGACTTGTGACCGAGGCCGCCATAAAGCCGCCTGTCGCGCAGTAAATGACGATGACGGCAGCGCTGATTATCATAGCCGTCATGTAATCAAAGCCGAAAAGACTGTTAAAAAGCTTGCCGCAGGCGGCAAAGCCCGAGGCCGTATAGGGCACGAAGAAGATTATGACCGTAAGCGCGCCCAGAGTTTCGATGAGCTTGGTATTGTCGCGGAAGCGGCGGGAGAGGAAGTCCGGAACGGTTATCGCGTGGATATTAGCCGAATACCTCCGCAGGCGCTTTGCGACGAGCAGCCAGTTGAGGTATGTACCCAGCGCAAGACCGATCGCCGTCCACCCGGCTTCCGCGACACCGCAGAATAAGGCGAGACCCGGCACGCCCATAAGCAGATACGCGCTCATGTCGGAGGCCTCGGTGCTCATCGCGGTGACGATTGGGCCGAGCTTGCGTCCACCGAGGTAGAAGTCCTCGGAGCTGCTGTTATTCGCGTATTTGAAGCCTATCGCCAGCATACCCAGCAGGTACACGACCACTGCCGCCAAGATCCATAGCATTGCCGAAGTCATAATATTTATCCTCGTCTTTCATAATATATTCGGGATTATATATTATTCTCGCGGGAAAACAATATTTTTTTCCGGCTTTGCCCTTGATTTTCACGTTTTTTCGGCTATAATATAAACGTCTCTAATTTTACTCATATCAGTATGAATTCTATTCATGTATATTTATCCGGAGGTCATATATGAACCTTGCAAAGTATCAGGCGCTATTGAGCGTTGTGGAGCTCGGCAGCCTCACCGCGGCGGCGGCGCAGCTCGGTCTTACGCAGTCGGCGGTGAGCCACAGCATAAACAGTCTTGAGGAGGAGCTGGGCTTTGCGGTGATAAAGCGCAGCCGTGCGGGAGTAAGGCTTACAAATGAGGGTGAGCGTCTGCTGCCTGCGGTAAGGGGACTTCTCAACAGCGCCGAGCAGCTAAATCAGGTGACCGCCTCGATACGTGGGCTTGACAGCGGGCTTGTGCGCATCGGCGCCTTCACCTCCGTTGCGGTACACTGGCTGCCGGGGGTGCTCAAGGAATTTCAGCGCGACTATCCCCGGGTCGATTTCCGGCTTCTCAACGGCGACTATCACGATGTTGAGCAGTGGCTGCGCGACGGGAGCATCGATATCGGCTTTGTAAACCTCCCCTCCCCGCTCGACTGCGAATGTGTCCCGCTGATGGAGGACAGGCTGATGGCTATACTGCCCAAGGACAGCCGCTTTGCAAGCTATCCCAAATTTCCGCTCGTCGAGTGCGAAACGGAGCCCTTTATAAGCCTTCTGCAAAGCTCCGACCATGACGCACGGCGCGCGCTTGAGGCCGCCGGGGTCACGCCGAACGTCAGGTTTTACACCAAGGACGACTACGCTATAATTGCCATGGTCGAGCAGGGGCTCGGCATAAGCATCATGCCGGAGCTGCTTTTGAAGGGCAGGCATGACGATTTGCTCGTGCTGCCGCTCATCCCGGAGGCAAAGCGCACCATAGGCATTGCCATTGCCGCCGGGGAAAAGGCCGGTCCCGCAACCCGGCGCTTTGCGGATTATGTCGTTAGATATGTAAAGCAGAGCATATAAAAAGCAAGGAGCTTTTGCTCCCTGCTTGAGCCTGTAGACAAAGCTGTCGGCAATGTATAGAATTGCATGGGGAGAGTGCAGAGAGGGGACGGGAGTCCCCTTTTAATACCGTTTTGATAGCGTCCAGTATAGTGCTTTTCCCTGCCTCGTTCTCGCCAACAAGAATATCCATGTGTTCATTAAATTCTACATCCAAGGTTTGAAACTTCTTAAAACCTTCAATATGCAAAGATTTAATATAATTCACTCAATCACCGCCTCAAAAGAGCTACTTATTGTCTGTAGATTTATTGTATTCAATATTATATCTTATAATAAGGGGGATTGTAAGTATGGATATCGTAAGAGTTTTTGGAACAAATGTGAAGCGCTATCGACAGGCGTTAGGTATATCACAAGAAGCCTTTGCTGAGAAGTGCGGGCTTCATAGAACATATATCAGTGCAATCGAGTGCTATCGCAGGAGTATTTCGCTTGAAAATATTCAGCGCATAGCCGATGCGCTTGAAATTGAAACATATAAATTGTTTTTGGAGGTTCACGATGAGCGAAAAGATTAAGGATATTTTGATGGAACACCGTGGTAGAAAAAATGCTATCGCAGCTAAACGTATAAGTGAAGCTATGGGGTTTCCTATGGAGGATACGCAGTCGGTCAGTAGACAAGCTATATGGGATACTGCGGAAGAGTATGGATTGCCATTGATTTCTTGTAACAAGGGTTATTTTATTGCTCAAACAGACGAAGAAATGGATGACTATAACGCTAATTATGAAAAACGAATCAGCGGCATGAGAAAAACGCAAAAAATGGCTAACGATAATTACGCGAGGTGGAACAAATGAAGTACACACTAAAAAACGAAAACATAGAAAGCTACAACGAAAGCGATACTTTCAGGTTTCCAAAATACACTTCTCAGTTAATCAACTGGGCAAATCAAAATGCACAGGGTACCCGTCCTGTTGTGGTCGGTCAGATGTCTGAGTTGTTTCCGGAGTTTATGGATTCTGGTGAAGAAATCACTATTGAGAACTGGCGCGATTGGTATGTAGAAAGATATCCCGATGCTTTTGACAAAGCAACTGATAAGATTTATGCACAGGTGCAGAATCTCCGTGATGCTATTCCGCTTATTGATCGTGAAATGGTTAAACATTGGGTAGAAGATCTCGTTATTTCTAAGACCTTCAACGGTATGTATGTTCAGAAAGCGATCTTGGCTTCTCTTGCTGAACGCAGAGGAACAACTTATCGTCTTGCCACTCCCGAAGAAGAGTCTGTTGGCATTGACGGATATGTTGGCAATGTTCCGTATTCTGTGAAACCCGATACATATAAAACAATGGGACGGCTGTCCGAAACGATCGCTGTGAAAATGATCTATTACACCAAAACAAAGACTGGCTTAACCATTGAAATTGAAGACTAAAACTTAGGGCGGAGGCGAAAACCTCCGCCCACAGCCTGTAGACAAAGTCCCCATAGTGAGTGCGAAAGCACTGGCTATGGGGAGTTAATTATGGTAGAATAGCGACACAAGGGGGGCGAGAGAAATGATGACACGCAGCGGTGAAAAGAACCGGGGGCAGATTGAGTTTGCGAGCCTGGAGGAACTTGTTCCGGAAGATCACCTCGTACGAAAGATAGAAAAAGCCATTGACTGGAGCTTCATCTATGACCTGGTAGAGGATAGCTACTGCGAGAATAACGGACGCCCCAGCCTTGACCCGGTTATCCTGCTCAAGCTGCCGGTGCTGCAATATATGTTCGGGATCCGCAGCATGCGG
>JBNMIN010000148.1:0-4352 GCA_050873305.1 Oscillospiraceae bacterium | reverse complement strand
GTCTGGACCACCGTTATCGCCTTCTTCCTGGGCAACACCCTGATGTTCTGCTTCGGCGCCATCGGCGGTGCTTTCACCGGCAAGGACGATATCTTCTATGTAATGATCGCTCAGGGTCTGGCTATCCCCGCTCTTATCGTTCTGGGCGCCAACATCTGGACCACCAACAACAACGCTCTGTACACCGGCGGTCTGGGCCTCGCCAACATCACCGGCAAGCCCATGAAGTACCTCACCTGGGCAGCCGGCATCATCGGCACCGCTCTGGCTATCTGGCTGTACTGGAACTTCTGCGGCTGGCTGAATGTCCTCAACTGTGCTCTGCCTCCCATCGGCATCATCGTTATCCTCGACTACTTCAAGAACCGCAATAAGTACGAGGGCGCTCATAAGGAAGCCGTTGTCAACTGGTTCAACGTTCTCGGCATCATCGCTGCCGCTATCGTTGCCAACTTCCTTAACTGGGGCATCGCCGCCGTTAACGCCATGGTCGTTTCCGCCATCTTCTTCTTCATCGGCGAGCTGACCGGCTCCAACAAGTAATCCACGCACATTATCCTGTCATTCACGCAACATTACTCTACAAGGAGGAGCGAAATCTATGCTGTTTAAGAATTTGTATATCGAGAACGCAACCGAGGCTATGGATATCCGTGTGACCGACGGTAAGTTCGAAAAGATCGCTGCGAACCTGGAAGCCCTGCCCGGCGAAGAAGTCGTAGATTGCGGCGGCAAGCTGGCGCTGCCCCCCGTTATCGAATCTCACGTCCATCTGGATACCTGCCTCACCGCAGGCCGTCCCCGCTGGAACATGAGCGGCACCCTGTTCGAGGGTATTCAGTGCTGGGAGGAGTATAAGCCCTTCCTCACCAAGCAGGAGGTTAAGGACCGCGTCAACAAGGCGATTCGTATGCAGGCTTCCAACGGTATCCAGCACGTTCGTACCCATGTAGATATCAATGACCCCAAGCTGACCGCCATGGAAGCTCTGCTGGAGCTGCGTGAGGAAGTTAAGGACTTCATGGATATCCAGATCGTTGCCTTCCCTCAGTACGGCATCTTGAGCTATCCCAAGGGCAAGGAGCTGCTGGAAGACTCCCTGAAGATGGGTGCCGACGCTGCCGGCGCTATCCCTCACTTCGAGTTCACCCGTGAGTATTCCGTCGAGTCCCTCAACATCTGCTTCGAGCTGGCGCAGAAGTACAACAAGCTCATCGACGTTCACTGCGATGAGATTGATGACGAGGCTTCCCGCGGTCTGGAAACCGTAGCCACCCGCGCTTACGAAACCGGTATGCGTGATATGGTCACCGCTTCCCACACCACCGCTATGCACAGCTACAACAACGCTTATGTGATCCGTCTGATGCGTATCCTCAAGATGAGCGGCATGAACTTCGTCGCCAATCCCTGCGTCAACGTGCATCTGGGCGGCCGCGCGGATACCTATCCCAAGCGCCGCAGCCTTACCCGCGTTAAGGAGCTGACCGCAGAGGGCATCAACGTATCCTTCGGCTACGACGATATCTTCGATCCGTGGAACCCGCTGGGCAACGGCAACATGCGTGACCCCGTATTCATGGGTCTGTATGCCGGCCATATGCTGGGCTACGATGAGATCTGCAACTCCTACAAGTTCGTGACCACCAATGCCGCCCGTACCCTGCACCTGGGTGACGCCTACGGCATCAAGGAAGGCAACGCCGCCAACTTCGTCGTATTCGATGCGAAGAACTGGTATGATGCTCTCAACTATGATGTGTCCGTTCTGTACTCTTACCGCAACGGTAAGCTGGTCGCGGAGACCAAGCCCAAGGAGACCACCGTACATTATTGATTTTGAGTAATATTAAGAGTTGCGTAAACCCGCATAAACACTGGGTTTTGGGCTCTCAAATTCCCGATTTGATAGCAAAATGATAGCAAACAATAACACGACTTTACTCTAAATGTTCTATCGGTTTGCAGGTACAATTATCTTAATACTATAAAAGGCATTACTGACTTTTGCAGTCGGTAATGCCTTTTTTACGTTTGTATCTAATTAAATAAATTTATCAGATAGTGCATTTATTGACTTGTTTATATATTTTAATGGATTTGTTTTTGAAGTTCAAGAATGATGTAATATCTGCTGAGGAACTTCATTTGTTGTTAAAGAAATTTATTTTCAGTTTATCGGACGATATAAATTCTGGTTTCAGCGAAAAACTATTACTGGATAAAAATGACTTTGATGAATTTTTGTTAAAAAATACGACTGACAAGTTTACACGAACAGTTACAAATTATAATAAAAAGCCTTTTTCAGAAGAGGACCTTAAAGAAAATCTTATTACCGGTTTTACCAGTGGCTACTATATGTATTTCCGTAAGATTTTCAATGATATTAATTTAGGAAGGCTAAAAGACCAGTCTGCACAATATCAAGCTGCTAACTTTTATTTTATTAGAGAGTATTGTTATGGCTCAATGTTTAGATATAATGCTAAGGGCGAATTCAATATACCGTATGGCGGAATGTCATATAACAGAAAAAATATGATGTCAAAAATCGATAATATGTTTAATAGAGAAATTGATACTTTGTTCGCTAATACCGATATTTATTGTTCGGATTTTGAAGACTTTTTTGATAATATTGGACTTACTAAAGATGATTTTATATTTTTAGACCCACCCTATGATACTGATTTTTCAGACTACGAAGGAAAAGATTTTACTAAAAATGATCAAGAAAGACTAGCGTATTCCTTGAAAAAGACATTAGCAAAATTCATTTTGGTTATCAAAAATACAGATTTTATTAGTAGCCTGTATGATAAGGATTTTAATATTTTGAGTTTTGATAAGCAGTATACTTATAATGTCAGAAGTAGAAATAATAGAGATGTTGAGCATCTTATAATAACAAATCTCCCGGTTTGATACTGGGAGACTTGTTTATTTTATAAGTTTTTTTAATTCATTAACAGAAATAGCGTTTTTCTTGTTTCTATGAACCATGCAATGACAATTTGCACATAATGGTTTTACATTTTTTATAGCATCTTTTATGAAATCTTCAACGCTATCGTCATCATATTGACAAACTGGATGTTCATGGTGAATTTGAATATAGTCTTTTCCTAAGTTACCGTATGTTTCTTCAAAATCAAATCCACATACACAACATTTTAAGTGCCTTGTTGAAGTCCTATAGAAATCGATTGCTGCTTTTCGCAGTTTGTCTGATCTTGATTTTGTTTTAGTATTTATTTGTCTTGTCTTCCCTTCATTAATAATATCATCTTCATTGTAAATTATTAAATTATGATTACCAAGAGAACTTTTGTAATCTATTGTGAAAGCGATTGATTGCATATTGCGACAGCTGAAATCGTATTGGATGTAGCAGATATTTATTTACGCTATTTTTGATAGCATCCAAGTGATAGCTATTTGATAGCAAAAGCAGAAATACCTCGTAGAATTGAGATAATCTGTACCAAATTAAAGCATATCAAGTCAAAACTCCTAAACAAAAACAGTTAAAGTCTGTTTTGTACTTAGGATTTTGATCAATGTCTGTACTCTTTCATATTTGTCTCTCTTGTGAGGAGGAGCGCCTGCCGCATGGCGGGCGCTTCTCTTTTGCCGCAATGCGCATGTTGCCATTTCCGCCCCCGTCTGTTATAATCATTTTATCAGCCATTAGGCAGGGCTTCCTGCCGCTGCCGGAACCGTCGGGGCGCGCCTTCGCTCCCCTCAGACTGACCCTCCGCTGCGCTGCGGGCAGTCTATCACCTCTGCGGCGCGCCCCGCACGCCGCGGCATAACATCACACCCCGAGGCTTCGTCGGGGCGATAGGGAAAACATAGAATATGGTCAAAACAAAAAAGCATGTTATATATATCGCACTGGGTGTGCTGGCGCTTGCCGCGGTCGTTGCTGTTGTATTGGCGATCAGTGGCGTCGTTACGCTGCCCTTTATCAGTCAGCCCGCCATCGAGCAGCCGCCCGCCGTGGAGCGACCTGCACCCCACGGCATGACTGCTGCCGAGGTCGAAACGCTCATCACCGAGCTGCCCCGACCCATTGCCGCCGAGGACGCCATATTGGTGCTTTCGGCACGCATGGCGTACCGCAGCCTTTCGGCGGAGGAGCAGGCAAAGGTCACAAATCTTGCCTGGCTGGAAGCGGCGGAACAGGCGCTTTCCGATTTGGGGGAGAAAGGCTCCCTTACCGTCATCGGCGTGGATAGCCGCGTTATCTTCTCCGGCGGGGCGGTCTATGCCTCCTCCCGCTCCGAGGAACCGGCACGGCAGTTCGAGGGCGAAAGCACCTGCCGCGTCACCTACTATGCCGAGGG
>JBNMIN010000147.1:0-4357 GCA_050873305.1 Oscillospiraceae bacterium | reverse complement strand
CATATAACAACCCCTCAGTCACGGCTTTGCCGTGACAGCTCCCCTTGCACAGGTGAGCCTTGGGTCTGTGCAATGACAGACCTTTTTCGACAGACTGAGACTGCCGCGAAAACAGCAGTCGGATATAATTTTTTCAGCCCTCGAGCTCGGCTGTCCAGTCGAACGAAAAAGTCTCGCCTTTTTTGAGCTTTTCGATGCCGCGCTTTTTAGCTATCGAATCTTTTTTGTCGCAGCTGTCGTTGACTCCGTACCACGGCTCAAGGCAGACATATGGCGCGTTGGGCTTCGCCCATATTCCGAGATAGGGCGCCTTGCCGAAGGTGAATTTTACAGTTCTGTCGCCGCTTACGAGGCGCAGGCTCTCTGAATTAAGTCCCTCAAGAATGAGCGCGTCCTTGTCGAAAATATGCTCGGTGAGCCTTATAGTGCGCCCGTTTTCAAGCTCTACCGGGAAAGTCTCGTCCATGAGAATGGAGCTTGAATCTATTCTCATCGTGCGAAGATTTTCGTCTTTTTCGAACTCTATCGCGTCGCCTATGCGGCAGTTGAAGCCGGGGTGCGCGCCGATCGAGAAATACATCTCGCCGTCGGTCTTGTTTATGACGGTGCTCGTGCAGCGGAGAGTGTGTCCGCTGACGGAATATTTTATCAGCAGCTCGAACTCGAACGGATAGCACTTCATCGTCTCGTCGCTCGACGCGAGGGAGAAGGTCATGGAATCTCCGCTCTGCTCTTTGAGAGCGAACACCGAGTGGCGCGCGAAGCCGTGCTTCGGCATCTCGTATTCGCGGCCGTTGTAGCGGTATTTCCCGTCCAAGAGCTGGCCGATTATCGGAAAGAGAACCGGGGCTCTGCCGTACCAGACGGACGGATCGCCCTGCCAGAGGAACTCTTTTCCGTTTTCCTTGAGCTCTACGGAGCTCAGCTGCGCTCCGTCGTCCTCCGCGCTGACGCGCAAAAATTCGTTTTCAATCGTGTATATCATATTTTCACTCCTGCTGTGACCTGCGTCACGAATTTTATCTTTACGAAGTAATTTTATCACCGAACAGGCAATAAATCAATTCAATTCTGAAAGGAAGAGGTTATAAATGAAGGTTTATGTTATTCACGGACCCAATATGAATATGCTCGGCATAAGGGAGCCGGATATCTACGGCAGGCAGACGTATGACGATCTTGTTGAATATATCCGCGCGCGCTGCGAAGAGAACGGCATGGAGCCCGAGTTCTTTCAGTCGAACCACGAGGGCACGCTCGTTGACATAATCCAGCAGGCGTATTATGAGAAAGTCGATGCGATAATAATCAACCCCGCGGCTTATACTCATACGAGCATTGCGATACATGACGCACTCAAGGCGGTCGGTATTCCGACGGTCGAGGTGCATCTGTCAAATATTTCCGCGCGCGAGGAGTTCCGCGAGAATTCATATATAACCCCCGCCTGCGTCAAAACATATATCGGTTTCGGCTTTGAGGGATATGAGAAGGCGGTAAAGCACCTGAAAAAGCACTATTGCAAGGACTGAAGCAAAAAGTTTACAAAGCGTTAACCGATTTTGGGGTTCTTTGATATAAAATAAGCTAAAGAGACACAGAAAAACTTTTGGGGGAAAAGATGACAGGCTATATCAAAGCTTTCAAGCCCGAGCTCAAAATCAAGGATTATGAGCTCTACCGCGGCGTATACTGCTCCGAGTGCAGGGTGCTCGGCAGATTATATACCCCGATAGCGAGAATGCTTCTGAGCTACGATTTTACTTTCCTCTCGATAGTCCGCCTGGCTCTTCAGGAGCAGTGCGAAAAATTTGAAAAGGGACGCTGCTGCGTGAATCCCGCGAAGAAGTGCCTGAAATGCACCGAAGATGCGGAACTCGAACGCAGTGCCGATGTTGTTATAATCGTCTCGTATTATAAATTGCTCGACGATATCGCGGACGGCGGATTATTCAAACGCCTTGCGTGCAGGCTTATAAAGCCCGCGCTTTCGCTCATGCATAAAAAAGCCGCGAGACGGCAGGAAATGCTCGACCGCGCCGTCGCCGCCGCAATGGAAGAACAGCAGAGAATCGAAAGATCCGGAACGGCGTCGCTCGATGAGGCGGCGGATCCGTCCGGCAAGATGCTCGCCGCGATATTCTCTCAGGGCTACTACGGCGAGGATAAGATGCAGCTGTGGCGCTTCGGCTATCTTCTGGGCAGGTGGATATATCTGCTCGATGCCGTTGACGATATCGAAAAGGATATAAAGAGCGGGTCATATAATCCGCTAAAAGCAAAGTTCCCCGATGCGAACAGCCTCTCGGGCGATAAGTTTAGAATTTTTGCCGAAGAGCGACTTGACCTCACTGCCGGCGAGACGGCGAACGCGCTCGGCGGGCTGAAGTTCAATCGGTTTGGGGATATAATAGAAAATGTGGTCTGCGACGGAATGCTCGCTTCGCAGACGGAAGTATTCAGAAAGAAAGAGGGTGTGAAGAATGAAAAAGAATCCGTTCTCGGTTCTCGGAGTACCGGACACGGCGAGTGACGAGCAGATAAGAAACGCTTATCGCGAGCTCGCCCGCAAATACAGCGACTCGTCGGACGACGGCAAGATGCAGGAGCTCAACGATGCGTATGATCAGATTGTCATGCTCCGCGGCGGACTCGGCGGCTCTTCGTCCTCATCGTCTTCGCGCTCTTCGTCATATGCGAACAACATGTCCGACCTGTCCGATATACGCGAAAAAATACGCAGCGGCAGGATAGAGGACGCATTGGTTCTGCTCGACGGAATCCCCGAGCAGTATCGCACCGCGGAGTGGTATTATCTCAAGGGCGCGGCTCAGCAGAGACGCGGCTGGCTCGACTATGCATCCGAGAATTTTGACCGCGCGTGCAGGATGGATCCAAACAACCGCGAATATGCGGCGGCAAAGGAAAATCTCGATTCGTCGAAAAACGGCGGCTTCCGCAGCACACGCAAATCGTCGAACGGCTGCGACGCCTGCGATGTCTGCTCCGGTCTGCTCTGCGCCGACTGCTGCTGCGAATGCATGGGCGGCGACCTTATCCCGTGCTGTTGAGGCTGATATATGAAACGCGAAATGAAAAAAACATCAAAAATAGCTCTCAGCGCCGTTTTTGCGGCGCTGTCTGTCGCTCTTATGGCGCTGATTTCGCTCATACCGAATCTCGAGCTTGCGCTCCCCGCAATATCGAGTTTGTTTGTCGCGGTCATCGTCATTGAGATAAACAAAAAATGGGCGCTCGGCGTATGGGCGGCGGTGTCCGTGCTGTCGCTGATAGTTGTCCCGAACAAAGAGGCGGCGATAATCTATGCAGTCTTTTTCGGCTATTATCCCGTGCTCAAATCCGTGCTTGAGAGCAAAACGCCGCGCGCGGTCGAGTATATTATAAAAATTCTGACCTTTGCGGGAGTTATGACTCTGTCATATTTTTTGATGATAAAATTCATGGGTATCGACCCCGACCTGCCGGATTTCCTCGGCAAGTGGGCGATACCCGCGATGGCGCTGCTCGGCATAATCGCATTTTTGCTCTATGATTACGCCCTGTCAAAGCTGATTACATTCTATTGCCTGCGCCTGAGCATCAAGCTCAGAAAGATACTTAAATAAATATATCCGCACTGCTTTTGCAGATATAAAAAGTTAAACCGACCTGTGATTCATAGGTCGGTTTTTGTCATTATATAAGCGGCGATAGGGGAGCACACAATATTACAAATCAGCACAATCCAATATGGGCGGATATTATCCGCCTGCGAAGTTTGAAGTAATTTTTGCCTTTCACGACCGGTAGGGACAGCCCTTGCGGCTGTCCGCTATTTTAAAGGTATAGACTAAGGCAAACCTCGGTCATTGGCTTTTTTGCAAAGTAAAAGCAATTAATCGGTCGACATTAATAATCAAACTTCCAATAGCCGCGCCGCAGTGTTCGATAAGCCAATTGATAGGAGCGAGGGAACGGCTTGCGAAGCAAGACGCACGAGCCCGTATTGTTTGAGCGAAGCGAGTTTACGGGCGAATGTGCCGAGCAACTAATTGAGAACCGCAAGCTATGTACTGCGGCGCGGCGTTGCAGGGGTCTCGGGGCGAAGCCCTGAGTTTGCTTTTCTTTTGCAGGCGTTTTCTTTTTCAAATAAAAAGAAAATGCCGAAACGCGGGTAGCATGTATCATTTGATTATAGTAAGACGCGAAGGTAGAGGGTGAATTATACAATTTCATATCGTGCCGCTTGCGCGTCAGCGGTGCGTCGAGTCGCCGCACCCTACAAGTCGCGCACTTTTTCACTATTCACTTTTACTTATTACTTTGAGCGAAGCGAAATAACCCCTCAGTCTCGGCT
>JBNMIN010000146.1:0-4369 GCA_050873305.1 Oscillospiraceae bacterium | reverse complement strand
GTGTGTGGCAGTCTTGCTGATTCGGGAATGTAGTCCTTTTCCAAATCAGCCTTTGGAATAAGGTCATCCTTAATCCATTTTTCTACAGTTTTTCTTTTGACTTTGTTTTGTAAGGCAAATGTATCTATCTTCAAAGCGCAAATACCTCACTTCAACAATTTACATTTCTTGTTTCTGTCGCCGACAAGGATAACCAATTCGTCCGCGATTTCTTTTGCTTTCGCTGCGTCATCGGCACTGACAGCAGCGGACAGTTCATCCACTTTTACTGTAATCTTTGCTTCAATCACAGAAAGAGCGTCATTTGACAGCGGATCGGAATAGCGAACGGATTCATATACCTTTTTACATTCCGTTTTCACGGCATCGCTTTTAGCGCGGTCAAGCATGCTCTCTGCGTCAACAGTCAGAAGCTTTATGAACTGCGTCTGCGTCTTCACTTTTTCGTGAACCTCGTCGACTGCATCACCTGCCCAGTTTGCTTTCACGATGGATATTGCAGTAAATGCGGCAACGACAGCGCAGACAACGGCGGCAATCCACACCGGACAGTTGGGAATCAGCATCAGTGCGCCGCCAAGAATGAGCATCACTATAAGACCGGTATAGCTGACAGTAATCAGCGGAATCTTATAAAACAGCTTTTCAAGATTTTCCGCCTTAAATGCCTTGTTTGCGCACAGGAGATTCGCGACAAACGAGGCTATTATAAATACCCACGCGATCCAGAACCGTATATCATAACTAACCTCATATCCCGGAATGACGGGACGCACCAAAAACACAACTACATTGAACGCCGCAAGCAAAACAGCCCAGATAATCGCGTACGATTTAAAATTCTTTTTCATTTTCGGTCCTCCATTACAGAATGTTTTTGAGCAGCTCCGCCTTCATGGCGGCAAACTCATCTTCGGTTATGAGCCCGGCTTCTTTCATCATTCCGAGCTTGTCTACTTTCGCCTTGAACGCCGCCATATCGTCTGTCGGCTGAGCAGGCTGCGTCGGCTCCGCCGCCGCTTGTAGCGCACCGCCAACTGCATTACCGACCACACCGCCTACTGCGCCGCCGACGCCCGCCATCGTGCCGAGTCCAACACCCATATTGGTGAACTGACCGACCGCCTCGTTCTGAGCCACTTTTTCCGCAACATCAAAGCCGCGCTCCTGAGCATATGTATAGCCCTCCTGGGCTCGCTTTGTGGCCTGTGCCTGAGAATCGATGACCACTTTCTGCGCCTGCGTCTGGGCATAGATAAGATCCGTTTTCTGGCGAAGTGTCGCCTCAGCAATATCGGCATACTGGCGGAAATGCAGCTCTTTGAACTTCTCATACTGTTTGTCACCGTCCGGTTTGACAATATTGGTGACAAAGAAGCGTTCAAGAGCGATGCCGTAATCGGCAAAGTCCGGAATAAGCAGTTTATGTATATTCTCAGAGAATGTCGTCAGATTTTCGTCAATTTCAAAAATGTTGATAGCATTTGCTTTGATTACCTGGGCTATATATGTCTTGACCCGGGTCATCAAGAATGCTCGGAAAAAGCCGACCAATTTCTGCTGGCCGAGGGAATTTTCCGTTCCGACAAGTTTAACAAGGAGCTTGCGGCTGTCCTCCGCACGAAGGCTCATCTCGCCTGATGCACCGATTGAAATCGGGAAGCCGTAAGTGGGGTCGACATACTGCACCTTTGAGTCCGTACCCCATTTGATAGCCATCTGCTCGGCTTTGTTGATGAAATAGACCTCGCAATGGAACGGTGTTTTGTCGCCGGTCGTTCTGTTGAGCACCTTCCCGATTTTCGGAATATTTTCCGTTTCCAGCGTATAGCGACCGGGTCCGAACAGATCCAGCGCCTGTCCGTTCATAAAGAAAATCGCTTCCTGAGATTCGTGGACGATGAGCTGCGTTAAGCTGTTGAAGTCCTCGCAAGGATGCTTCCAGATGAAGGTGCTGTTGTCACCCTCATATTTGATGCTTTCGGCAATGTTACCCATAAAGTTGTAATCTCTCCCTTTCTTTTTTAATGCGTATTTGCGAATTAGTTATATACCTATTTAAAGTCATCAATACGTTTTGTCGTATTCATGTTTGACGAAGTAGAAAATAGGCCATTTTATATAGAACTTTCACGCCTCCCCCAATATCATAATCAGTATTATGTTGTAAGAAATCCGAGTATAGGCCTATAACAAACTCCAATCTACATAATCATAGCAAGAAAATTTCAAAAAAGCAAGTCGTTTTTTGCGAAATGTGTAGAATCGTTTGGCATAATGTCGATTGCGGAATATAGGAATCTAAGCCCATTTAAGACTTTTGAATGGGCTTGATTTTGTGCGCATTTTTACGTGTTGCTGCAAGCGAAAATATTAGCAAATATACACAAGAGGCTTAACCCAGAACCATATCCGCATTTTTTTACAACATAATACTGATTATGTTTCTGCCGCCGTTTCGGGCGGCTTTTTATATTATCAACCGCACATTTTCCATGCGGCGGCGATGCTCTGTGCCGGTGGAAATGATATAAATTCTGGTTGTGTTTATGCTGCTGTGACCGAGAATATCGGCGAGCTTGGCAATATCTTTTTCAATCCCGTAAAACACCCTCGCAAACAAGTGGCGCAGGTTATGCGGGAAGACCTTTTGCGGGTTGACATTCGCCTCTTCGCACAGAGCTTTCATCTCGCGCCATATATTTGTACGGCTTATCGGCTTGCCCGTGCGTGTTGTAAAAATCATACCGCTTCTGATATTTTGCTTTGCCGCGTAGCTAAGCAGTTTTTGTTTGAGTTCTTTTACTATAAAGACTGTTCGGGTCTTTGCCTTACAATTAACAACCGCCTCGCTGTGTTTTGCCGCTTCGACGGTTATATATTGCAGCTCACTGACACGAATACCGGTTGCGCAAATCGTTTGCAATATAAGGCTCAGCCTCTTATTATGTCTACGCTCTGCAGTTTTGCAAAGCCGCATATATTCAGCCTTTGTCAGTTCCCTTTCTTCGGGATAAAAAATCTGCTGCTGAAGTTTTATAGACTTGACCCTCAAATCATGCCAGCCCAAAAATGCAAACAGGCTGTTTATGCTTGCGAGCATCGAATTGACACTCCGAACAGCGTAGTTTGCCTGCAAATATTTCTTATATGCAATCACCGTTTCTTTTTTGATTTCACCATTTTGGGCATACACTGCAACACTTTCACATCGCGGATATATTTCTCAATCGTTGCCGCGCTTCTTTCCTCCAATATAAGACATTTTCTGAATTCAGCAATTGTTTTTGCCGTAACAACTCGTTTTTTCATTGCGGTTACCTCCGAGTATTTTCTAATATTTTACCCGAAAAGTATGAAAACAAAATTGCCACCGTCTATAAAAACAGTGGCAACAATCGAATGTACTGATCAGCAAATGAATATGTGTACCGACTCCGGTTTTGCTGTTTTACGAAATCCCTTATCGGTGGTTGCAATTATAGTTCTCGCCATCAAATGCCAATCACCAAGTACACCCGCAATCCTTTATTTAATCAACATAGAAGACGAGCTTGCACAGAAAGCGGATGAAGCTCGTGAGCAGTACAAGAGTACAAATTAACATCAATATCAAGAGTATTAAAAATTCAGATATATAAAAATGGCGCAAAATATTCATATTGCAGCACTAAAAAGTGTTAGACAAAATGTTAGACACACTGAAAATTCAAACTGTTTTAAAAAATAAAAAAGCCCTGAACCTGTTGAGGTTCAAGGCTTCTGAGATGGCTCCCCCTGTTGGACTCGAACCAACGACCCTGCGGTTAACAGCCGCATGCTCTACCGACTGAGCTAAGGAGGAATGTTACTACCGCCCAGTATTAGTGGGCGGTAATTTGTGTCGGCGTCGACTTATCTTCCCGGGAGGCTGCCCTCCGAGTATTGTCAGCACGAGTGAGCTTAACTACCGTGTTCGGAATGGGAACGGGTGGACCCTCATCGTTATAGGCACCGACTCTATCTTTAACGCTTTTAACGTTAAATCCATATATATTCTACATCGCTTTCGCGCTGTTTTCTTTGGTGACCCGTACGGGATTCGAACCCATGTTGCCGGCGTGAGAGGCCGGAGTCTTAGGCCACTTGACCAACGGGCCGTATGGTACACCTTCAGGGACTCGAACCCTGGACACCCTGATTAAGAGTCAGGTGCTCTACCAGCTGAGCTAAAGGTGCATATTGTACCACGCACCCTGAAAACTGAACAAAGGAAGTAAGTAAGATGAACGAAAGGAAACAAAGTCAAGCCCTCGACCTATTAGTACTGCCAAGCTAAACGCGTCACCGCGCTTACACATGCAGCCTATCAACCTCTTAGTCCATGAGG
>JBNMIN010000145.1:0-4369 GCA_050873305.1 Oscillospiraceae bacterium | reverse complement strand
ATTTATAACCGGCGCCGCACACGGTCAGGGCAGGGCCACCGCTCTCGCTCTCGCCAAAGAGGGTGCCGATATCGTCGCATTTGATGTGGCGAAGAAGATCGAATATCCCGCATACTCGTTTGGCACGAGCGATGAGCTCAAGAGCCTGAAAGAGGAAGTGGAAGCCCTCGGCAGAAGATGCCTTATCGCTGCGGGCGATGTCAGAGACGACAAAGCCGTCACCGACGCCGTTGACAGAGCTATCGCCGAGTTCGGCAAGATAGATATACTTTTCAACAACGCCGGCATCTGCGCCTATGCTACGGTCGACAAGATGACCGACGAAGAGTGGGACGCGATGATAGATATTAACCTCAAAGGTCCGTTTATCGTTACCCGCAGAGTCGTTCCTCACATGATGGAGGCAAAGAGCGGCGTTATCATCAACAACTCGTCCGTTATGGGCCTGCGCGGCGGCAACAGGCTTTCGCACTACACTGCTTCGAAATGGGGACTCACGGGTCTGACAAAGGCGTGGGCTATCGAGCTTGCACCCTATAATATCCGCGTTGTCAGCATACATCCGACGGGAGTAAATACTCCCATGAACGACGGCCTTGCGGCTCTCGAGCATTCGACTCCGCTTGAAATTGCCGAGCGTTCCGCAGGCAATCTTCTGCCCGTGCCGTGGATCGAGCCCGAGGATGTCGCGAATATGGTTCTTTATATCGCAAGCGACAAGGCGCGCTATGTGACCGGTTCTCAGTTTGTGCTCGACGCAGGACTCCTGAGTGTGTGATTTGAATTTTAAAAGCTGCATCGTAAGATGCAGCTTTTTTCTATGCTTATTATTTTTATTCAAACTCTTTCTTTATCGCCGCGACCGTTGCGTCAACATCGGCTTTGACAACGAGTAGAGATATCTCGGTCTCCGAGGTGTTTATCATTCTTATGTCGCATCCTGCGTCTGCGGCGGCTTTGAATACCCGCGCCGCAACGCCGGGTCGCCCCTCCATTTCAGTTCCGCTTACGGAGATTTTGCAGTTACCGGAGCTTACGCTTATCTTTATCTTTTTGTTTTCGGCTCTGAGCTGAGTCGCTATCTCGAGCACACCGCCGAAATCGTTGTCACTGACCGTGAACGAAAGCCCCGCATGAGAACTGTTCGGCAGAAACTGCGAAATCATGTCAACATCTATTCCCGCTTCGGCAATTTTTTCGAAGATGCCGGCAATGAAGCTTATGTCGGCGGGGGAGTCGCTGAGCGAAAAAAGAGTCGCGTCCTCGCTCACGCTTATCGATTCGATTATCTTCACTTCTTCGCATCCTTTCTGTCTATCATGTCGCTCATGCCGTATAGCCCCGGTTCTCTGTTTTGTATGAACTTCGCGGCGTTCACGGCTCCCGCTGCGAATAATTCTTTACTCTGCGCGCAGTGGCTGAGCTTTATCGTCTCGTTGTAGCCTGCAAATATAATCTCGTGCTCGCCGACCGCCGTTCCGCCGCGTATCGAGTGTATGCCTATTTCATCGTGCGGGCGTTTTGTGCGCCGCAGATGGCGGTCATATTCGTAGTACGGCTTGCGCTCGAGCTCCGATGATATCGCGTCCGCGAGCATTAGAGCCGTTCCGCTCGGCGCGTCTGCTTTTTGCGCGTGGTGAGTCTCAACTATCTCTATGTCATATGTGCCGCCCAGCACCCTCGCCGCGGTTTTCGCGAGCTCGCAGAGCAGGTTTATTCCGAGCGACATGTTTGCGCTGAAAAATATCGGTATCTCTTTTGCCGCTTTATAGATAAGTGCGATGTGCGCCTCGCTCAAACCTGTTGTCGCAATGACCGTCGGAGTCCTTGCGCTGGCTGCATATTCGAGCAGACCCGGCAGGGCGGCAGGGGACGAAAAGTCGATTATAACATCGGCCTTTCCGTTGAAGCTGAAAGGCGAGATAAATGTCGGAAATTTGCATTCGCGCCCCTCGCGGTCTATTCCCGCTGTTATTTTAATATCGTCGCGGCTGTCGGCAAAAGCGGTGACGGCTCTGCCCATGCTTCCGCAGCATCCGCTGAGCATAATATTCAGCATTATTTCGTCTTACGGCACCCGTGCGCCGTTCCTTTCGAGCTTATATCATTCCGAGAGCGGAGAGGCTCTTTTTGAGCTTCTCCTTCGCCTGCGGCTGTATCTGCGTCAGCGGCAGCCTGCATGAGCCGACTTCCATGCCCATCATGTTCATCGCTTCTTTTACGGGTATTGGATTTACATCGGAAAACAGGCTGCTGCAAAGGTCGAGATATTTTAATTGAAGCTTGGTGCTCGCGGCGGTGTCGCCGTCGAGGTATGTCTTGACCATATCGTGTACCGCCCTCGGCGCGATATTTGAGAGTACGGATATAACGCCCTTTGCGCCGAGCGACATGAACGCCGTTATCTGGTCGTCGTTTCCGCTGTATATCGTCAGTTCGTCGCCGCAGAGCTTTACGGTCTGCGCGAGCGCGGAAATGTCGCCGTTCGCTTCTTTTGCCGCCACTATATTCTTATGCTTCGAAAGTTCATAATAGGTCTCGGGTTTTATATTCAGTCCCGTGCGGCTCGGCACATTGTAGAGAATTATCGGCGTGCTGACCCTGTCCGCAATGAAATTGAAATGCTCTATCAGTCCCGCCTGCGATGTCTTGTTGTAGTATGGCGTGACCATAAGCAGACCGTCAGCTCCGGCTCTTTCAGCGTCATTTGAAAGCTTCAAGGCATTTTTTGTGTCGTTGCTGCCCGTCCCCGCAATGACGGGAACTCTTCCGGCAACATGTTCAACACAGCGGCGCACGATTTGCTCATGCTCTTCGTAGCTCAATGTCGGGCTTTCGCCGGTCGTTGCACATACAACTATGGCATCCGTGGAGTTTTCGATTTGATAATCTATAAGCTCTTCTAACTTTCCGTAGTTTATACTTCCGTCTTTATGAAACGGCGTGACGAGTGCGACCGCCGCTCCCGTGAAAACAGCTTTCTTCATAAAGCCGGCCTCCTAAAAAAACGGAAACCGCCCGGACAGACAGCCGGGCGGCTTTTATGTTATCTGTCCATATATCCCTTTTCGCAAAGCAGCTCCGCCATGAGCACGGCTCCGCCGGCGGCGCCTCTGAGCGTATTGTGTGAAAGGCAGACAAATTTGTAATCATACTGGGTATCTTCGCGCAGACGGCCGACCGAAATCGCCATGCCGCCCTCGAGCTCTCTGTTGAGGCGAGTCTGAGGCATATTGTCCTCTTCAAAGTAGTTGAGGAACTGCTTGGGCGCGCTGGGCAGCCCGACCTGCTGGGGATATCCCTTGAAATCCTTCCAAATTTTAAGTATCTGTTCTTTTGTGGGCTTGTTTTCGAATCTTACGAATACCGCCGCCATGTGACCGTCCGATACGGGAACGCGCAGGCACTGTGCGGTGAAGTTCGGGCTCTTCGCGGGGACTATCTCGCCGCCCTCTATCTTGCCCCATATCTTGAGCGGCTCTCTCTCGGACTTCTCTTCCTCGCCGCCGATGTAGGGGATGACGTTGTCTATCATCTCGGGCCATGTCTCAAAAGTCTTGCCCGCGCCGGAGATCGCCTGATATGTGCAGACGAGAACATCCTTGACCCCGAACTCGGAAAGCGGGAACAGCGCCGGAACATAGCTCTGAAGCGAGCAGTTCGATTTGACGGAGATGAATCCGCGCTTTGTGCCGAGTCTCTCTCTCTGCGCCTTGATTATGTCGGCGTGATCGGGGTTGAGCTCGGGGATTATCATCGGAACATCGGGGGTGAAGCGGTTTGCGCTGTTGTTTGAAACAACGGGGCATTCGGCTTTTGCGTATTTGAGCTCGAGCGCCTTTATCTCATCCTTGTTCATGTTGACCGCGCAGAAGACGAAATCGACCATCGATGCGATTTTTTCAACATCTTTCTCCGCGTCCATGATTATCATGTTCCTGAACTTTTCGGGAATTGGCTTTTTCATGCACCATTTGGTTCCGAGAGCCTCTTCGTATGTCTTGCCCGCAGAGCGCGAGCTCGCGGCGAGCGCGCAGACCTCGAACCAGGGGTGATCCTCAAGCAGGGTGGCGAACCTTTGACCGACCATACCTGTTGCGCCTATGATACCTACTTTAAAATGCTTCATGATAAAGTTCCTCCGAAAAACGTTTTTGAGTGAAAAAATTGTTGTATTGACAGAGATTTTGCAATATAATAGTGTGTGACCTCGAAAAGAAGCTCCGTCAGGATATAACATTAAAATAATACCACCAACGGATATTGCAAGTCAAATACTTTTTTAGTCTCAGGACACGAAAGCTGAGGAAAAATAATGAAAAAAAGCGATTTCTTTTACGACCTGCCGCAGGAACTCATTGCACAGCAT
>JBNMIN010000144.1:0-4521 GCA_050873305.1 Oscillospiraceae bacterium | reverse complement strand
TTTCATAACAATGCTACTGGCGGTCAGTGCTTCTCCTGCTCGCTCTCGATGCCCCAGCGCGGGCGCTCGCCGATTCCGCTGATATCATTGCTTGTGTAGAGTATCTTGCCCTCGGCAACGCTGAGCAGATGCTGGCCGTAGGAGGATTTGCCGTATTTCTCCGCCGATTCGAGCAGAGCGCGCTTGCTTATCCAGCGCATGTTATAGGCTATCTCCTCCGGCGCAGAGATTTTTATGCCCTGCAGGCGCTCAACGGTCTTGATGAAGTTCGCCGCGTCGAGCAGCGCGTCAACGGTGCCCGTGTCGAGCCACGCGAAGCCTCTGCCCATAAGGCGGATGTCGAGATCGCCGTTTTCAAGATATATCTTGTTTATGTCGGTTATCTCAAGCTCGCCGCGCTTGGAGGGCTTGAGCGATTTTGCGTATTCGACGACTCTGTTGTCGTAGAAATAGAGTCCCGTTACAGCGTAGTTCGACTTCGGATGCTTGGGTTTTTCGACTATCGAGACAGGCACGCCGTCGTCGTCAAATTCGACAACGCCGAAGCTTTGCGGATTCTCGACATAGTAGCCGAAAATAGTAGCTCTGTTCTGCTGCTTCGCCGCCTCTCTGAGCAGATGACCGAGGCCGTTGCCGTAGAACAGATTGTCGCCGAGCACCATGGCAACGCTGTCGTCGCCGATGAAGTCCTCGCCGATTATAAACGCCTGGGCGAGTCCCTCGGGCTTGGGCTGGACGGCGTAGGAGAGCTTCAGACCGAACTGGCTTCCGTCGCCGAGCAGTCGCTCGAACTTGGGCGTGTCCTCTATGGTGGAGATTATCAGTATCTCGCGTATGCCCGCGAGCATGAGCGTCGACAGCGGATAGTATATCATCGGCTTGTCATATACGGGCAATAACTGCTTGCTCGTAACCATGGTCAGAGGATAGAGCCTCGTGCCGGATCCGCCGGCGAGAATGATACCCTTCAAACAAATTCACTCCCTGAAAAAGTTGTTTTTTATATTTATGTCAACTTCGGGGCGGCGTTTTATAAAAATAAAAAACCTGTCCGTTACAATAGAATTATTGCACGGATATCAGAAAAAACGCCCATCATTTTCACTTTCTCTCAGCCTAATAATACCACTTGCGGCGTGATAAGTCAATTATTATTCGCGTCATGGCGTTGATGTTGACAAGCGGGGCGCGTGGGAATATAATTTTACCGTTACGGCGGTGGAACGGAGAGTATATGACAACTACTGCCGACAGGCTCGCTCCCGGCGAGAGCGGGTATATTGAATCGCTTCTTATCTCAGGTTTACGGCGCAGCCGGCTGCTCGATCTGGGGCTGACTCCCGGGACTCTGCTGACCGTCGGCATCTCGTCGCCGTTCGGCGACCCGGTGACTGTCACGGTGCGCGGCTGCGAGCTTGGGCTCAGACGCTCGCAGGCGAAGTGCATAAGGCTGACGGTGCTGCGATGAGCATACGCATTGCACTCGCGGGCAACCCGAACTGCGGCAAGACAACGCTTTTTAATCTCCTGACGGGCTCGGACTGCCATGTCGGCAACTGGCCGGGCGTGACGGTCGAGAAGCGCTCGGGAATAATAAAAAGCTTTTACGGCGCGGAGCTTTTTGACCTGCCGGGTATATATTCTCTGCGCACGCTCTCGGACGAAGAGGGTGCGGCGCTCGGCTTTCTTATAAACGAAAAGCCCGATTTGATAATCAATGTTATCAACGCAAACGACCTTGAGCGCAGCTTATATCTGACCGTTCAGCTTGAACTCCTCGGCGTGCCGACGGTTGCGGCGCTGAATATGACCGACGTGCTCGAAAAGCGCGGCGATAAGCTCGATTACAATCGCCTCGGCGAGCTGCTCGGCATCCGTGCGGTGCCCGTCAGCGCGGCGGAAAATACGGGGATTGACGAATTGCTCGCGGCGTGCGAAAACGCGCTCCGAGAGAAAATATCAAGTCCGCGATATGATTTTTTGCCCGACGGCGCAAAGCTTATAGCGGAACTGATATCGCCCGTCTGCAAGGAGAAGAATATCCCGCCAGGGCTTGAAACTCTGCGGCTCATGCGAGGGGACATAAGCGCCTGTGACCTGCTCAGAGAGAGCGAAGCGCAGGTAATTGAAAATCTGATTTCATCGAACGAGACGGAGAATTCCGACCGCGAACTGCTGACCGTCTCGCATATATATAGGTTTACCGACAGCGTCTGCAAAAAGACGCTCAGAAAAAGCAAACGGAGCGGGAAGAATTTTTCCCGCCGTGCGGATAAAATCCTGCTCAACCGATTTGCTGCCGTGCCGCTGTTTCTGGCGGCGGTATTGATTGTGTTTTATCTCACCTTCGGCTCGCTCGGCACGAGACTCGGCGAGCTGGCGGATTCGTTTATAAACGGCACTCTTGCCGATGCCCTGATGCGCCTGCTCGGTTCGCTCGGGGCTTCCGAATGGGTAAAAGATCTCATCTGCGGGGGAATACTCGCGGGTCTCGGCTCGGTGTGCTCGTTTTTGCCGCAGATAGCCCTGCTGTTCTTCTTTTTGGGTCTGCTCGAGGACTGCGGATATATGGCGCGCGGCGCGTTTATCGCGGATTATCCGCTGCGCTTGCTCGGCCTCGGCGGCAAGTCGTTTGTTCCGCTGTTCATGGGCTTCGGCTGCTCCGTGCCCGCGCTGATGAGCACGCGCACTCTGCACGCGGGGCGCGAAAAGAAAATCTGCGCGGCTGTCATACCGTTCATGTCGTGCAGCGCGAAAATGCCCGTCTATGCCATGCTCATCTCGGCGTTCTTCCCGAATGTGCGCTGGGTCGCCGTGATTTTGATTTATTCGCTCGGCATAGCCTGCGCCTGCGCAGGTTCGCTGATACTCAAAAAATGGGTCTTCAGGGGCGACGAACCTCCGTTTATCTTTGAACTGCCCGAATACCGTATGCCGTCCGTGCGCTCGGTGCTTCGCTATGTGCGCGACAGGCTGCGCGAATTTTTGAAAAAAGCGGGCGCGGTGCTCTTCCCGGCGAGCGTCGTTATCTGGGCACTCGGTTATTTTGACTTTTCCATGCACCATGCCGCCGACGCAAAATTCAGTATGCTCGGCAGGATAGGCGGCGCGATCTCGTTTATATTCTCTCCGCTCGGGCTCAGCGACTGGCGGTGCTGCGTGGCTCTTATCAGCGGGCTTGTCGCGAGGGAGACAACGGTCAGCACGCTCGGTATTTTAATAGGCTCGGCGCAGAGCGTGAGGGATATAATTTCTCCGCAGGCGGCGTGCGCGTTTATGAGCTTCTCTCTGCTGAGTATGCCGTGCGTTGCTGCGGTCGCGGCTCTTCGGCGCGAGCTTGGGACGAAGAGCACTTTAAAAGTTTTGATTTTTGAATTTATAACAGCGTGGACAGTGAGCTTTGCGGTGTATCGCATCGCTCTTCTGATATAAAGCAAAGGAAAATGATATGAAAGAAAGCTTTGACATATTGATAGTCGGCGCGGGAGCGTCGGGGCTTGCGGCGGCGATAAGCGCAAAACGCACATTGCCGCGGCTTCGCGTTGCCATGCTCGAGAGGCTGCCCCGTGTCGGCAAGAAGATACTCGCCACGGGAAACGGCAGATGCAATCTGACGAATCTCAACGCCCGGTCGCACGGCTACACCAACCGCGAATTTGCCGATTCGGTGTTTGAGAAATACGATGAACAGCGGGTTCTGCAATTTTTCAAAAGTATCGGGCTGTTGACCTACAGCGACAGCTGCGGCAGGGTCTATCCGATGAGCAATACCGCGTCCGGCGTGCTCGATTGCCTGCGCTTTGAAGCTGAGCGCCTCGGGGTGAAAAGCATATGCGAGGACAAATGCGAGGATATAAAGAAAACCGACAGCGGCTTTTTGATAAACGGACGGTACAGAGCGCGGGAGATTATAATCTGCACGGGCGGCTGTGCGTCGCCGTCGCAGGGCTCGGACGGGAGCGGGTATAAGCTTCTCTCATCGCTCGGACATACTGTGACCGAGCTCTACCCCTCGCTCGTCCAGCTGACCTCGCCGGACAAGCAGCTGAGGCAGCTCAAGGGTATGCGCGTCCACGATGCGGTGATAAGCGCCGCGGGGCGAACATCGCGGGGGGAGCTGCTCTTCACTGATTACGGGCTTTCCGGAATAGCCGCGATGGAGATAAGCGCGGACATAGCAAAAGCGGCGAAGCGTTCGCCGGTCAGTGCGTCGCTCGATTTAATTCCGTCGATGGGGGAGCGGGAGATAGCAGATTTCTTGTCGGGACTCGGCGGAAAATGCGAGGATATGCTCATAGGCATTCTGCCGCGTGCCGTCGGAGCGGCGGTTATGAAAGCGGCGGGTGTTGATTCAAAGTCGGACACGCAGTCGCTTGGCAGAAATGCGCTGCTGAATCTCGCGCGCACGGCGAAAAACTTCAAAATAACATTTGACGGCACTAAAGGCTTTCCGAACGCGCAGGTCACGCGCGGCGGAGTCAATATAAATGAGTTCGACCGCGAAACGCTTGAGTCGAAGAA
>JBNMIN010000143.1:0-4553 GCA_050873305.1 Oscillospiraceae bacterium | reverse complement strand
GTCGTCCTTCTCATAGAAGCCGATCTCGGAACCGACGAACATAAGGCCGTACTGACCCTTCCAGAGCTGGAGCAGGTAGCCGCGGTTCTCATAGTCGAAATAGATTCTGACAGTGTCATAGTACATTACGGTGAAGCCTGCTGCGAAATCGTACAGCGGGTTGAAACCGAACTGCTGCTGCCAGGAGTTGATATCGTCAACATAGAAGAACTCGCCCTCGGGATCATACTTGTAAGAAAGCAGAGCGCCGTCATCGAGCGCGCTCAGACCGAGCTGAGCAGCGATAGTCGCATCGACATCATAGAGCTGACCGAGGAGGTCGTTCTCGCTCTCGTCGGAGATTCTCTTCTTGAGAGCCGCGACATCGTTGGAGTTCTTGAGGTTGTAAGAAGTGCCGTCAACGGTGACTATCTCAGCCATGCCGTTGCTACCCTTCTTAACGGTGATAACATACTTGTGCTTCGTGGGTCTGACTGCGGGATCGTGGCTGGGCTTGACGACAGTGTTGGTGCCGACATTGCTCTTGCTGGGATTTCTCTTTGTGCCCGTGGTCGAAGCCTTTGTGCCGGCAACAGTGCCGTCGGACGAAGACTCAGTCTCAGAGCCGTCGGAAGTGTCGTCTGCACTGACGTCCACAACCGCATCCTTGCTGCCGCCGGTCGTTGTGCCGTTATCGTCCTTGTCGGTCTTCTTGCAGGCCGCAAAAGCGAAGATGGTAGCAAAGACAAGAAGCAGTGCTAAAATTCTCTTCATTTTCTTTCCTCCTAAGAAAGTTCTATCTGGTTTTTTAAACACCGCGCACTTCTTTTTTGCACGGCATTTCTTCCGTTATTATATCAAAGAGGGCGTTCATAGTCAAGATTTACGGTAAATTTACAATTGTTTGGCAGAATGTTACAAAAAAGTCAAGATTCATTTGTGGAAAATGCTTCGCTGATTATTCTTTTATTTCATCAAGCGTCAGGCGGTAGCCGTCCAAAAATTCTTTCATGAACTCCTCCGCCTCTGGAACATCCAATGCGTTTATCGATTCGAGGGTCGATTCGGCGGCGCGGTCGAATTCGGTGTTGCCCGCCTTCTTCTCCTCTATACATTTTATATAGGCGCATATTTTGTCCGCCGCCTTGACCAGTTTCCAGAGCTCTTCGTCGCTTTCTTCTTTAAAAAAGAACGGCGCAAAATCGGCGCGCAGATCCTCGGGGAGCATTGAAACAAGGTGCTCGCACGCGCTCTGCTCCACCTGCGCATATGCCTCGCGGATATGCGGGCTGTAATACTTGACGGGCGTGGGCATATCGCCGGTCAGCGTCTCGGGCGCGTCGTGATAGAGTCCGAGCAGGGCGGCGCGCTCGGCGTTGTAATACTTGCCGAAGCGTCTGTTGCCGATGACCGCCAGCGCATGGGCGATGCACGCAGTCTCCATGCAGTGCTCGCTCAGGTTCTCCTCATGTGTGTTGCGCATAAGCGCCCAGCGGTCGATATATTTGAGCCTCGATATCATTGCGAAAAAGTTGCTTGCCATTATTTTGCCTCCGTTTTTCTTTCCACGGAAAGTATAGCATTAAAATCCGCCTTTTTCAAGGCAATAAAACGGCCAATACTATTGACAGGGCAGGCGGTTGTAGTTATAATAAAAGTGTTTCAAATGATACAGTTAAAGGTGATTCAATGACAGCGCGCGAATGTGCTTCGATGCTCAGAAACAACAGGATATTCCAAAGCGTCGGCGAGGACAGGCTCGAACAGCTCGTTGAAAATGCGGACATTCAGACCTTTCGCAGGGGCGACGAGATTCTCTCTCCCTCGCGCGGCGGGCGCATAATGGGCATGATAATCACGGGCAGCGCCGCGGTCAACAAAGGGCGCGCGGTCATAAACACGCTCGTGCCCGGCGACATTTTCGGCGCTGTGACTCTCTTCTCTGACGAGCCGTCCCCTGCGACGACCGTCACGGCGCGGGTCGAATGCAGCGCGGTATTTTTTGAAAAAGATGCGATAGCGGAGCTTATCGAGAGCGAGCCGGGAGCCGCTATAGGGTTCGCCGCCTGTCTTTCGGCGCGAATACGCTTTCTTACGCGCAGGATTGAAGCTCTGACCGCCGGGGACAGCGCGAGCAAGCTGCTCTCTTATCTGCTCGAGCGCGAGCAGGACGGCGAGGTTGACATTCAGAGCTGCGCGGAGCTTGCGCGGAGGCTCGATGTCGGGCGCGCGTCGCTCTACCGCGCGCTGGACAGCCTCGAGACAAACGGCGACATACGCCGCGAGGGCAAGAAAATTTTTATCACGGTCAAAGATCGGGGTTAAGCGCCGCCGAGCCGCGAAGCGGCTCCGGCTCGCCCTGCGGGCGCACGCCGGAAGCGCAGCTTCCGGCGGCGGCGCGAAGCCCGGTTTCAGATATATATAAATTCGAAGGAGCAATGCACAATGAAAAAATTCACAAAGATTCTTTCCCTGCTGCTGTGCCTCGCGATGGTTTTCAGCTTCGCGGCATGCACCGGAAAGACCGACGACATCGCATCGACCACGGAAGAGACCGTTCCGGCGGACACAACGCCGATAAATATCACGACCCTCAAGGGCCCGACCGGCATGGGCATGGCTAAGCTCATCAGCGACAAAAACGCACAGTACAATATCTCGATAGCCACCGCCGCGACCGAGATAGCGCCCCTTATAATCAAGGGCGAAGCGGATATCGCTGCCTGCCCGCTGAACCTCGCCGCCGCGATATACAAAAAGACCGGCGGAAAAGTAAAGATGATAGCGATCAACACCCTCGGCGTGCTTTCGATTCTCGAAAACGGCGAGAGCATCAAGAGCGTCGCCGACCTCAAGGGCAAAAAGATAGGCGCGACCGGACAGAGCGCAACGCCCGAATATGTTCTCAACTACATTCTCGAAGCAAACGGCATCGACCCGAAAAAGGATGTTGAGATAACCTACTACACCGACCACGCCGAGCTTGCAACGCTCATGGCGACCGGCAAAATCGACATTGCGATGCTCCCCGAGCCCAATGTCACGACCGTTATGGCGAAGAACAGCTCCGTTCGCAAGGCGCTCGATCTGACTGAAGAATGGGAGAAGGCGACCGCCGCAAAGGGCGAAAAGACCTCGCTCGCGCAGGGCTGCCTGATAGTTCGCACCGAGTTCCTTGAGGCTCACCCCAACGCCGTTAAAGCTTTCCTCGCGGCATATAAAGAATCTGTTGATTTCGTCAACGGCAACACCGAAAAGGCGGCGCAGATGATAGCCGATGCGGGTATAGTTCCCAACGCTCAGATCGCCGCAAAGGCTCTGCCCAACTGCAACATCGTCTATATGACAGGCGACGAGATGATAAAGACCGCAAAGGCAAACTTTGATGTTCTCTTCAAAGCAGACCCCACATCAGTCGGAGGAGCAATGCCCGGTGATGATCTCTACTACACAGGCAAATAAAAAAACACAAAAAGTGCCGACCGCGGTCTTAAAAATCGCGGCGGCACTCTTCTGGATATTTATATGGTTCATAGCGTCACGCGCCGTCGGCTCGGAGCTTCTGCTCCCCTCGCCTGCCGTGACGCTCGCGCGCCTTTGGGATCTTGCGCTCAAGGGCAGTTTCTGGCTTGCCGTGCTGCAATCGCTGCTGCGAATCATCGCAGGCTGCGCTCTCGGCATAGCCGCGGGGTCAATACTCGGCGTGCTGACTGCCATGTCGCGCGTGCTCTATGAGCTGTTTACGCCGCTGCTGACCGTCGTGCGCTCAACGCCCGTCGCCTCGTTCATTATCCTCGCCCTCGTGTGGATAAAGCGGGACAATGTGGCTGTTTTCATAGCCTTTCTCATGGTTCTGCCGATACTCTGGGGCAATGTGAGCCGCGGAATATCCGAGTGCGACCGCGATTTAATTGAAATGGCGCACATATTCCGCTTTTCTAAGAAAGACATGCTCAAAAAGATATATCTCCCGAGCGTCCGCCCGTATTTCTTCGCCGGATGCTCAACAGCGCTCGGTCTCTCATGGAAAGCCGGAGTCGCGGCGGAGGTGCTGAGCCTGCCGAAGCACGCGCTCGGCAGCGAGCTGTATTATTCAAAAATATATCTCGAGACTCCGACGCTCTTCGCGGTGACTCTCGTTGTTATTCTGTTGAGCGTTGCGCTAGAATTCGTTCTGCGCCTGATACTCAAAAAGACTGCGGGGTGGGAGAAATGATAGAGCTTCAGAACATCTCGAAATCGTTTGACGGCGTTTCGGTGCTCGATAATATAAGCGCGGAGATTCCCGACAGCGGGATTTTCGCGATATGCGGCTCATCGGGGAGCGGAAAGACAACGCTGATGCGCATAATTCTCGGGCTCGAGCAGCCGGATTCCGGCAATATTTCCGGGCTTGAGGGCAAAAAGACAGCTGTAGTTTTTCAAAACGACCGCCTGCTCCCGTGGCTGAGCGCGCTCGACAATGTTGCCGCTGTGTGCTCAAAGGAGCGCGCAAAAGAGATGCTCGAAAAAGTCGAGCTTTCGGATGCGTTAAGCAAAAAGCCCGCCGAGCTCAGCGGCGGAATGTGCCGCAG
>JBNMIN010000142.1:0-4593 GCA_050873305.1 Oscillospiraceae bacterium | reverse complement strand
GAGACCTCCGGACTCGGCACGGGCGAACCCGTCGAGTCAACGGGCGAGCCGCTGAGCGTTGAGCTCGGCCCCGGACTTATCGAGGGCATTTTCGACGGAATTCAGCGCCCGCTCGAAAAGATACGCGAGCTCGTCGGCAACAGCCTCGTCAGAGGCGTTGAAGTGCCCGCTCTCGACAGGGAGAAGAAGTGGCATTTCGTGCCGAAAGTGAAAGCGGGCGACAAGGTCGTCGGCGGCGATATCCTCGGCACCGTGCAGGAGACCGAGATAGTCGAACACAGAATAATGGTGAAGCCCGGCGTTGTCGGCACTGTCAAATCTATAGCAGAGGGCGATTACACCGTAACCGAGCAGATAGGCTCGATTGAGACCGCGAACGGCGAGGAGCTGCCAGTAACGCTCATGCAGAAGTGGCCCGTGCGCCGCGGCAGACCGTTTGAAAAGAAGCTCGCGCCGAATGTCCCGCTCGTCACCGGTCAGCGTGTCGTCGATACGCTGTTCCCGATAGCCAAGGGCGGCGTCGCGGCTATACCCGGCCCGTTCGGAAGCGGTAAGACCGTCACTCAGCATCAGCTTGCAAAGTGGGCTGAGGCGGATATAGTCGTCTACATCGGCTGCGGCGAGCGCGGCAACGAGATGACAGATGTTCTGAACGAGTTCCCCGAGCTTATCGATCCGCACACCGGAAAGTCGCTCATGGAGCGCACCGTGCTTATAGCAAACACTTCGGATATGCCCGTCGCCGCGCGTGAAGCGTCGATATACACGGGCATCACTATAGCGGAATATTTCAGAGACATGGGCTATTCCGTCGCCCTCATGGCGGATTCGACCTCCCGCTGGGCTGAGGCTCTGCGTGAGATGTCCGGCAGACTTGAAGAGATGCCCGGCGAAGAGGGTTATCCCGCTTACCTCGGCAGCAGACTTGCCCAGTTCTATGAGCGTGCGGGACGCGTTATTTCCCTCGGCTCGGACGGACGCGAGGGCGCGCTCTCGGTCATAGGCGCTGTTTCGCCTCCCGGCGGCGATATCTCGGAGCCCGTCTCCCAGGCGACACTCAGAATAGTAAAGGTCTTCTGGGGACTCGACTCGGCGCTCGCATATAAGCGCCACTTCCCGGCGATAAACTGGCTGACGAGCTATTCGCTCTATGCCGACTCGCTCGGAAGCTGGTTCAACGAGAATGTCTCTGATGAGTGGACTACGCTTCGCGCAAGGCTCATGGCTCTGCTTTCAGACGAAGCTTCGCTCGATGAAATAGTCAAGCTCGTCGGTATGGACGCCCTCTCTCCGACCGACAGACTCAAGATGGAGACCGCCCGCTCGATACGCGAGGACTTCCTGCATCAGCTCGCTTTCCACGAGGTGGACACATATTCGTCCCTGCGCAAGCAGTACCTGATGATGAAGCTCGTCCTGCGCTTCTATGACGGTTCTCTCGACGCGCTCAAAAAGGGCGCGGATATTGAAAAACTCGTCTCGATACCCTCAAGAGAGAGCATCGGACGCTTCAAGTATGTTCCCGAAAAGGACATTGAGGACACATATAAAACAGTCTGCGCGGCGATAGATTCCGAGATAAAAGCCGTTGTTGACGCAAGGGAGGAATACTGATGCCTAAAGAATACAGAACTATTCAGGAGGTTTCGGGACCTCTTATGCTCGTGCGCGAGGTCGAGGGAGTCAAGTATAACGAACTCGGCGAGATAGAGCTGGCAAACGGCGAGACCCGCCGCTGCCGCGTGCTCGAAATCGACGGCACGAACGCGCTCGTTCAGCTGTTTGAAAACTCCGCCGGAATCAACCTCGCCAACAGCAAGGTGCGCTTCTCCGGCAGGCAGATGGAGCTCGGCGTTTCGCCCGATATGCTCGGCCGCGTCTTTGACGGACTCGGCAGACCTATCGACGGCGGCCCCGAGATAATCCCCGAGAAGAGAATGGATGTCAACGGCCTGCCGATGAATCCGGCAGCCAGAAGCTATCCTCAGGAGTTCATCCAGACCGGTATCTCCGCTATCGACGGACTGAACACTCTTGTCAGAGGTCAGAAGCTGCCGATATTCTCGGCATCCGGTCTGCCCCACGCCAATCTCGCGGCGCAGATAGCGCGCCAGGCTAAAGTCCTCGGCGACAACGAGCAGTTCGCCGTTGTCTTTGCGGCAATGGGTATAACCTTCGAGGAGTCGAACTATTTTGTCGAGAGCTTCAGAAGCACCGGCGCGCTCGACAGAACAGTAATGTTCTCGAACCTTGCAAACGACCCCGCCATCGAGCGTATCGCAACGCCGAAGATGGCTCTGACTGCCGCGGAATATCTCGCGTTCGACCGCGGAATGCACGTCCTTGTTATCCTGACCGATATCACGAACTACGCCGACGCGCTGCGTGAAGTTTCGGCGGCGCGTAAGGAAGTCCCAGGACGCCGCGGATATCCCGGATATATGTACACCGACCTCGCTTCGATATACGAGCGCGCAGGCAGGCAGAAGGGCAAGCCCGGCAGCATAACGATGATTCCGATCCTCACCATGCCCGAGGACGACAAGACCCATCCTATTCCCGACCTCACGGGTTATATCACCGAGGGTCAGATAATCCTCAGCCGTGAGCTTTACAGAAAGAGCATAAATCCGCCCATCGACGTTCTGCCGTCCCTGTCCCGACTCAAAGATAAGGGTATCGGCGAGGGCAAGACGAGAGCCGACCACTCGAACACGATGAACCAGCTGTTCTCCGCATATGCGCGCGGTAAGGACGCAAAGGAGCTCATGGTCGTCCTCGGCGAAGACGCGCTGACGGATATGGATAAGCTCTACGCAAAGTTTGCGGACGAATTCGAGAAAGAATATGTTTCGCAGGGCTTCGACACCGACAGAAGCATCGAAGAGACGCTCAACATCGGCTGGAAGCTACTCTCGATTCTCCCACGCAGCGAGCTCAAGCGCGTCAGCGACGAGTTCCTCGACAAGTATTACGGCAAGTTCTGAATCCATATGGGAAGAAGTGATAGACAATGGCGGTAATGAACGTGAATCCCACGCGCATGGAGCTGACGAACCTCAAGCGCAAGCTCTCGACTGCACGCAGGGGACACAAGCTGCTCAAAGACAAGCGCGATGAGCTCATGCGCCGCTTCCTCGATCTCGTAAAAGAGAATAAGGCTCTTCGCATCCGTGTGGAAGAGGGGATAAAGCAGGCGAATGTCAACATGGAGATAGCGAGAAGCGCCATGAACGACAAGAGCCTGAGCGTCGCGATGATGCTCCCCACGCAGGAGATGAGCCTCGAAAGCTCGGAGAAAAATGTGATGAGTGTTATGATCCCGGTTTTTGATGTTCAGTATAAAACTGCTGACAAGAACGATATTTATTCATACGGAACGGCGTTCACCTCGGCGGAGCTTGACAATGCGGTCAGCGCGCTGTCGGAGATAATGCCAGATATGCTCAGACTCGCAGAGGTCGAGAAATCGTGCCAGTTGCTCGCGGGCGAGATAGAAAAAACGCGCCGCAGAGTCAACGCCCTTGAGCATGTTATGATCCCTCAGTATGAGGAGACGATAAAGTATATCTCGATGAAGCTCGACGAAAACGAGCGCAGCACAACAACGCGCCTGATGAAGGTCAAGGACATGATGCTCGAACAGGCACACCACTACGACGACCCGTTCGGAATGGAAGCGTGAAAAGCACAAATTTGTTGACAAACATCGGATAATACAATATAATAATAACCGCCGGAAAAGCCTCCGGCGGTCATTATTAATATGCGGGCGTGGCGAAATCGGCAGACGCAAGGGACTTAAAATCCCTCGGTGGTGACACCGTACCGGTTCAAGTCCGGTCGCCCGCACCATGAAAAAAGCACGCTTATGCGTGCTTTTTTCAGTGAAATTCGTTCCTTCGGAACGAGTGAAATATTTGCTTTGCAAATGTGAAATACACCTGCGGCGTGTGAAATCGCTGCGGCGGTGAGGCTTTGTTTCACATTCACTTGATGCGAAGCGTCAAATTTCACAATTTGCAGAGCAAATTATTTCACTGTGAGCGAAGCGAACAGCAACATTTCGGAGCGCAAGCGACATCATCGGGCGCACAGCGTCGGCGTCATTGAACAATATTCGGATTTAGGATATACTGTCTATATAAACAGGTGATACGAATATAAAAGAAAAATAAACTTGCAGAATTATCTGTGACCTTCTCCGTTCAGATTATTAAACTTGTAAAAGACCTGAAATAAAAGCACGAAACCGTGATTTCCAATCGGTTCGGCCGTTCCGGTATCTATTTCGGCGCGAACACCCGGAAGTCGGAGCCGATAGGGGAGTAATGCGTCCTAAAAGACAGCGTCAATGCTTTAAATTGAAATTCTTACATGCTTTATCCCGATGCGGTTATGCACTGCATCGGGATTTTTCGCGCAATAATCTGTATTTTTCCGCCGCCAAATAAAAATCGAGCGGCCGCCGAAGCGACCGCTCTTTTCAGTGTTCCGAGAGATTAGCTTTCTTCTCTCTTCTTTTTCTTGCTGACAACAGTGCCTATCGCAACACCGCCGCCGATTACCAGAGCTGCAGCCCAGAGGAATACG
>JBNMIN010000141.1:0-4663 GCA_050873305.1 Oscillospiraceae bacterium | reverse complement strand
TCTCCTGACTGACTTCATTTTAAAACACCGTCCTTTAAAAAGATACGGCGAACTCCGAAGATGGGGTTCGCCGTAAATAAAACTTCAGATCAGATAACGGAAGCTATGAATTTGATAAGAAACTTGATAACCACGCGGGTAACATCGGAATAGCCCTGGCTGCCTATCGTCTTGAGGGCGATGAGGCTGAGCACGCAGCAGACCTTCTCGAGCGCGTATGCCGCCTTCGAAGTCTCCTTTGCGGGCTCACGCTGACCGAGCTCGACGAGGATATTCGTCAGTCTCTCTTTTGCGGCGTCCGCCTTTGCGGGGTCGGCTATCGTCATATTGAGTGCATCTTCGCCCTGTGCGATAGCGGCGTCAAGCTCGGCTATCTGCTCGGCGCTCGGACGCTCCTCTGCGGGCATCTCGTCGATTTTCTCTCTGTAAGCCTTTGCATCGGGCAGGAGCCAGCGTCTGATCTCCTTCGTGCGGCAGGTGCCGTTATACTGCGGCCAGACATCGGGCTTGGAGTGGACATCCTTGAGATCGGAATCCGTGAACAGCGCGCAGGCAAGGGTCAGAACAACGTCGTTGTTGCCCGCCTCGTGGTGCTGGCCGATGAATATCCATGTGTTGTCCGGAAGGACTGCCGTGGAGGCGTCTATCGAGCCGTCAACGGACATATATCCTCTCTTTGCGGGCTTGTAGCTGTCGGGCAGCTTCTGTCCGGGGGCGGCGCCTGTTGCGCCCATGGTGGTCGAGGAGAGCTGGATAATACCGTCGGAGTTGGTGTCAAGCGCGCTCTTGATGATGCTGAAGTAGCTGTATTCGATATCGCCGAAAGCGAGGTTCGCGCCGGCTATCGAGTCTATCTTGACGCCCGCCGCGTGAGCTGCGAGGACATTCTTTCTGAGGTTGAGCTGAGCCTGATGATAGCGGTCGGTCTTCGCCTTGAGGACTGCATGATCCTTGTCGGTCAGATACTTTTCGCAGAGAGCGTCATATCTGTCGGACGGGACGAGCGCCCAGAACTGCGGGCAGTTTATGAGCAGAGTCTCGGAGAGACCGTCCATAGCAGCGGTCAGAGTGTCTCTGAACACCTGGCGCGGGATTATTCTGATAACAAGATTGAGGAGATAGCCGAGAGAGGCGGTGTCGCTGCTCTCCGCGATTATTCTCGGGATATACTCATGATAGAGGAACTCGTCGTCGATTCTGAAGCCCGCTTCGCCTCTGGTGAGGAAGTCGGCGATTATCTCGGAGCCGTCGGTCGCGGCAACGGCGTTGACGACCTGGTTGATATCTTTATAGCCGTAGGCGTCAAGATATGCGGTGAAGATAGTTCCGCCGAGGCTGACATTGAGAAGATTGACCTTGTCGTGTCCGGTCGCCTTCTTGACCTGCTGGATATATTCGTTGAGGTTCGCGGCGGAGTCCATGGGGCTGCCGACGAGGTTGAATGTGAAGAAATAGACATGATCCTCGCCGATGATATTGGTCAGCTTCTGCATGGGGATCATTCTGTATGCCCAGTCTCTCGTGTCCTTATCCATGTCGGCGAGAGAACCGTATTTCTCGGTCTTGAGGTTGTTTATCGGGTTGCCCTCATTGTCGCACTTCTGGATGGAGAAGAGGTCGCAGACGGTCTCATAGACCGCTTTGGGGAAGCCGCTGTCCGTCTGGGTGGCGAGCATTTTTATAAGCGGCCACGCAAGCTTTTTGAGGATGACGGTGACAAGGTTATCCGTATCAAGGATAAGCAGAGTGCCGCCGATGCGGTCGCCGTCCTTGTTGAGCACGGGCTCGTCGTTCTCGTCATAGAGATATGTGGGCGAGTGGTTGATGCCGGGGACCACCACGACGGGCGCATGTCCGCAGTCGCCGTTATGGCAGTTTGCATGGGTTCCGCTCTCTTCTGCGGCGTCGGCAAGCGTATCAACAGCCTTTGCTATCGACGCATCGGACGATGCGGACGCGGGGGCTGCGGAGGCGCAGGTAAACGCCGAGAAAGCCATGATGAGCGCGAGCACAAGGGCTACGGTCGATTTCATCTTCTTCATAGTTTTTCTCCTGTTCTTGATATGTATTGTCTTATTCCTTATAATCGGCAAACTGAGGGTGTTCGGGCATGGTGAACACGTCTATCGGCTCCTCGGAAGAGGCTATCTTCGCGACGAGGTCGAGCAGATTTTTATTCTCGGCGGCCTGTTCGTGATCCATATTATAATAGAACCATGTCCTGTCCGGCACGGCGGCAGACGCCGCATTGATGTCCGAGCGCGGGGATATGAAATCAACGGGTTCGCCGCGCCCCGGGCTGAGCGTCCGTCCGGGCGGCGCACACTGCGCGCCCATCGACGCCGAATATGTCGGGACTATTGTGTCTGAAGTCAGACTGTCGGATGCCGCTATCGGCGCTAACCGCTTGCCGCAGCCGCAGATATTATAAAATTCAACCGAGCGCTCCTGCTCACGCCGGACAAGCTCTTTTATATTCCGCCTGACCCGCCAGTGGCGGTCGGTCACGGCGCGCATTGAATCATGCGCGGAGTCGCCGAGATACTTATCGCGAAGTACCGGATAGCGCTCCGAGGGGATTATTCCCCACATCGCAGAGCTGTTGACAACAACGCTCTCGCACGCCGCACGAACCAGCGCTCTGACTGCGCCGTCCGCGACTTTCTTCGGCATCATATGCATAAGTTTCGAGATTTTTTCCGCCTCGCGCCGGCTCAGAAGCATTTCGAGCAGCGCGTCGCAGTCGTCTGTATTGATATCCCCTGCGACGAGATCGGCGGCGATATCCGAGCCGTCATACGCCGGGACAACGCCGATAACGCGCTTGACATCCTGATCCGCGCCGTACAGCTCGAAGTACATCTCCGCTACGGTCGCGCCCATGCTCACGGGAATCAGATCGACCTTTTCGCACTGCCTCTGTTCTTTGACCATCGCGATAAATTCGCGCAGCAGACGGGCATTTTCGTCCGCCCTGCCGAAGATATCATATGCGAAGAAATATAAGTTCTCTTCGCCGATAATATCCGCGAGCGCATTGAGGGGCACCATCTTATATATGTATCTTTTCTCGCCGGCTGTGCATTCGCCGACGGGACGGTAATAGCCGACAACCTCGGCTCTGACTTTTCTCATGGAGTCGGGCGTGCAGCTGAGCGGTTCGAGCATCGCGCGCACAGCCCTGTCGAGCGCCGCGGTGAAGCCGCAGTCGCGCCGAAGAAGCATCATCCGCGCGGCGGACGGGGCGACCGACTTGACGAGCGCGTCTATATCGGGATCGAACGGCCAGAGATTGCGAAGCTTTTCGCCGTTTTCGTCCGTCTCTATCACCCGCGACTGCCCTATGCCCGGTATTATTATGCACGGACGGTATCCGTGCGCTGATTCTGAGTTCATGTGAGTTTCCACCGTTCTCATTAGGTACAGAATATGATAGCATATATTTGGGTAAATTTCAATAGAAATAAGTCTTTGACAGATAAATATTTATTAATACTTGCCGAGAAAAGATTGACATATCACTTAGTTTTTGATAATTTATAGATGTGACAAAACGCAAACCGGAGGTCGTTTTATGCAATATATCGAAATTCTCAAAAAGGCTATATTATTAATGCGCCGCCTTGCCGCTCTCACGCTCGCGGCGTTCATGACTTTTCTCTCCGTCCTGACTCTCGGGATCGACGCGCTCTCCGCGGGAAAAAGACACCCCGAGGTCTCAAAAGTAAATGTATTGCTCATCGGCGCGGCAGAGCGTTCGCAGGGCATCACGACGGACGGAAAATATTATTATTTCAGCTCGAAATGGGGGCTGACGAAATCCGAGCTTGACGGCAAGACGCGTGTCAAGTCGAACCCGCTCGCCATTCCGCAGCAGCTCAAGGACGACTACGGCCTCGCACACATCGGCGGCATCAGCTACTCGAAAGCCGACAACTGCATCTATGCCGGACTCGAGGACAGCAAGGTCTGGAAATATCCCGTCGTCGCGGTCTATGACGCGGACACGCTGAAATTCACCGGCAGATATTATATTCTCGACAACACCCGTCACACGCGCGGACTGCCGTGGGTCGCGGTCGACAACGACAACGGACTGCTCATCGCCCTCGACCACTCGAAGAACGCGAACGAGCTGATTTTCTATGACATATCGGACAATATGAAATATGTCAAAACGGTGAAGCTCAGCGAGGCGGTTAAAAGCATTCAGGGCGCGGAGATGTACAAAGGCATGCTCTACGCCGCGACAAACGACGACACTCAGGCAATATATAAAATCGACCCCGTCAGCGGCGAAGTTTCAAAATACTTCGACCGCAACCTGACCAAGGGCAGCGAGGGCGAGGGCATCACGGTGCTCGAGACTGCGGACGGCGCAGTGTTCCACGCGATAGACATGGGTCCGCTGTTCATCAATGCCTTCATCCGCAGCTACGCGCCGGTTGAAGAGGGATAAATAAAAAGCTATATATAAAACAGCTCCTCCGTATAAATTCACGGAGGAGCTACTTTTATTCCGGATAGTAATTTATGACATTGATCTCGGCTTTTTCGCCGCCGTTGTTTATATACACATGCTCCGCGGAGGACTCGAACATCAGCGCGTCGCCCGCGCCAACTTCATATATCCCGGACGGCGTTTTTATCGTAACTCGCCCTT
>JBNMIN010000140.1:0-4743 GCA_050873305.1 Oscillospiraceae bacterium | reverse complement strand
GTATAATATTGACTCGCAGGTGAGAGAAAACCTGTTCGGAGTTTGATATTGGGGAATTGTGTAACGGTAGCACGACAGACTCTGACTCTGTTTGTTGGGGTTCGAATCCCTATTCCCCAGCCAGAAAACGGCAAGTTCCTTTTGGAGCTTGCCGTTTTACTTTTTATTGTCAACTTTTCCCTTTTCACCGCTCTTGCGGCTGATTTTCAGTGACGATGCGAGAAAGCGAAAGTGCATATAATATCAACTGTAAAAAAATAAATGCAGCTATTGACAAGTGACCGAGCGGTAACTATAATATAAGTAACCGCTCGGTCACTTTGCTTTTTAAGGAGTCTTTTTATGTCGTCGGATACAAAGGAACGCATTATCGAAACCGCACTGGAGCTTTTCTCCCAACGCGGCTATATGGGAACATCGATGAACGACATCGCTTCGCAGATCGGAATAACCAAGGCTGCACTCTACAAGCACTACTCCGGCAAGCAAGAAATTCTCGACCGCATCATCGAGCACATGAACGAGGCGGACGCCGAGAGGGCTAAAGAATACGGCATGCCGCTCGACGAGCCGGACGGACTTGCGGAAAGCTATATAAACACGCCCGCAGAAAAGATACGCGCATACAGCATAGCGCAATTCCGCCACTGGACGGAGGATGAATTTTCGGCGCGTTTTCGCAGGATGCTGACAATAGAGCAGTACCGCGACCGCAAGACGGCTCAACTCTATCAGGACTATCTCGCTTCGGGACCGCTTGAATATATGGCGGCGATATTCCGCCGGATGACGGATTCGGACGCGGAAGCCATGCAGACAGCACTCGACTTCTACGCCCCGATGTTCATGCTCTACAGCATCTATGACGGCGCGGAAAACAAAAGCGGAGTCATGGATATGCTGGAAGAACATATTGACAGATTTACTTCGCGGATGCAGAAGAAAAGCGGAAAATAACACCCGAAGATTTTTTCGTTATAATTCGTTAAATCAACGGAGACATTTGCTTAAGCAATAAATTCGGACGGCGTCATCACCCGTCTTATGATTAAACGATACACTCAGAATACACAGACAGATTGGAGGAATCGGAATGAGTGCCCCGCAAATAAGGGTCGAAACGCTCTGCGCCGACTACAGAGTGAGAGAGCTTTCGGAGAGCGATATTCCGGAGGTTCTGAAATTATATAGAGGAAATCCGATTTATTTTGAGCACTGCCCGCCCGCTCCGAGCGAAAGTGCGGTCAGGGACGATATGCACGCCCTGCCCAACGGCAAAACGGCGCAGGACAAACATTTTGTCGGCTTCTTTCGCGGCGAAACGCTCGCTGCGGTCATGGATCTTATCTCGGGATATCCCGACGACAAGACAGCGTTCATAGGTCTTTTCATGGTTGCAAAGGAGTTTCAGGGATTCGGCACGGGGACGGATATAATATCCGATTGCCTGCGCACGCTGAAATTCAGCGGCTTTGAGCGAGTAAGGCTCGCGTATGTGACAACAAATATGCAGGCGAGAATGTTTTGGCTCAAAAACGACTTCTGCCCGACAGGGGCAGAGCACAAGAACGAGCTTTACACCGCCGCAGTTATGGAAAAGGTGCTGTGAAGATGAGCAAAATAATGATAGTCGAAGACGACCTCAGTATCAGCAATATGTTAAAAGAAGTTCTGCCGCGTGCGGGATATGAAGTGATATGCGCATATTCCGGCACGGAGGCTCTGCTTCTGCTCGAAAAGACGCGCCCCGATCTGATTCTGCTCGACCTCATGCTCCCCGGGCTCACGGGCGAAGAGGTTCTGCCGAAGCTCAGGGGCATACCCGTGATAATCACGAGCGCGAAATCGGACACGAAAAGCAAGATTGATATGCTCACCGACGGCGCTGCGGACTACATCACAAAGCCGTTTGACACCGGCGAGCTTTTAGCGCGGATAGCCGCGCGGCTGCGCGAACGAAATGCCGGAATGCTTGCAGACACAATTTCCTGCGGCACTCTGACAATTGACGCCGTCTCTCACTCCGTCAGCGCAGACGGGAATCCAGTGAATCTCACGCGCACGGAATATGCCATCTTGAAGCTTTTGATGCAGAATCCCGGGCAGGTCATAGCAAAATCCGTTTTGCTCGACAGGATATCGGCAGACACACCCGACTGCACCGAAAGCTCGCTGAAAACGCACATAAGCCACCTGCGCGGAAAGCTGCGCGAGGCATCGGGCAGGGAATATATAGAATCCGTCTGGGGCATCGGCTTCAAGCTGGACGCATAACTCAACTTTTTCTCAACCGTTTTGCTGACCGCTTTCTCAACCTTTGCCGGATATACTGCTGTTATCAGGCAAAAGGAGGTTATTCAAATGGAATACGTGCTTGAAACAAACGGGCTTCGAAAGAACTACCGCAATTTCACGGCGCTGCGCGATTTGACGATGCATATTCCGAAAGGCTCGATATACGGCTTTGTCGGGCGCAACGGCGCAGGCAAGACCACACTCATACGCCTCATATGTGGACTGCAGGAACCGTCGGGCGGCAGATACACGCTCTACGGAATACGAAACAGCGACCCGCAGATAAATCTCATGCGCCGCAGGATGGGCGCAGTGGTGGAGAGCCCGTCGATCTATCCCGACATGACGGCGCGGGAAAATATCCGCCAGCAGTATCGGGTGCTGGGGCTCCCGTCGGACGACGGCGTCGACGAATTGCTGCACCTCGTCGGACTCGGAGACACCGGCAAAAAGAGAGCCGCGAACTTTTCGCTCGGCATGCGCCAGCGGCTCGGCATCGCGATAGCGCTCTCGGGGAATCCCGACTTTTTGGTGCTCGACGAGCCGGTCAACGGGCTTGACCCGCAGGGCATTATCGAAATGCGCGAGCTGATATTAAAGCTCAACCGCGAGCACGGAATCACCGTGCTGATATCGAGCCACATTCTCGATGAGCTGTCCCGCCTCGCGACGCACTACGGCTTCATCGACGGCGGACATATAGTAAAAGAGATGAGCGCTCAGGAGCTTGAAATATGCTGTCGCAAGTGCATGTGCATTGAAGTAAGCGACACGAGGGCGCTCGCCCGCGTGCTGGACGGCATGGAGGTCGAATACCGCATCACGAATGACTCCCACGCGGATATTTACGCCGAGATTCCGGTCACAAAACTGGTGTCGGCGCTCTCGAAAGAGAACTGCAACGTAAACACTCTTAAAGAGAGGGACGAAAGTCTCGAGAGCTTCTATATGAATCTGGTGGGAGGTGAGCGCAATGCTTAAACTGCTAAGGGCTAACTTCTCCCGCATGATTCACGACAGAACATTCTGGTTTCTTCCGGGGTTGATGGCGTTTATCGGCATTTCCACGGCGGTGGTCAATACTATCAATATTCACCGCGAGGGCGGCGTTTGGGCGATGGATTTCAGCCTGCTCATCTGCGTTATCATCGCGCCCATACTGACTTCGGTTTGGGTGGCGATGTTCCTCGGCAGCGATTACTCCGGCGGCACACTGCGCAACAAGCTGATTGCCGGGCATCGCCGCAGAAATATCTATCTTGCCAATCTGCTCACATGCTGCTGCGCCGGACTGATTCTGTGCATTGCCTTTGCCATTCCGCAGGGCACGCTCGGTCTTCTGCTCGGCGGGCAGATTCAATCCGCTCCGAAGACGCTGCTGATGTATGGGGGCCTGAGCGTTGCACTGATGCTCGCATTCACATCGATCTTCACGCTGATCGCCATGCTGTGTCAGAACAAAGCGCGCACGGTGGCGGGCTGCATTCTTCTGGCGTTTATGCTGATTTTCTTCGGCGTTTATATCACCTCTGCGCTCAACGAGCCGGAGTATCTGTCCGGCTATTCCTACACCGAAAACGGTGTGACTATAGAAGAGCCGGAGACAAAAAATCCCAACTATGTCAGCGGAACCAAGAGACAAATCTATGAATTCATGCAGGACTTTACGCCCGGCGGGCAGGTGCTTCAAATCAGCGATATGACCGTCGAGAAGCCGGGGATGCTTGCCCTGTATGACGGAATCATTCTCCTTGCGGCAACGGGCTTTGGAATAGTGTTCTTCCGCCGCAAGGATCTGAAATAAGAGGTTACTATGGAGTTTTGGGTCGTGTTCATTATAATAGTGCTTGCAATCTGCGTTGTCGGGTTGCTGCTGCGGCTGCTCTCGCTGCGCGCGTCGCTGGGAGAAATCGCGCGGGAGCTTAACGACAAGCTGAATACGGACACGAACACGCTCATCTCCATTTCCTCCGGCGACCGCGCTATGCGCACACTCGCCTCGGAGATAAACCGCCAGCTGCGCTCTCTGCGCAAAGAGCGCCTGGAGCTGCAGCACGGCGACACGGAGCTCAAAAATGCCGTTACAAATATTTCCCACGACCTGCGCACTCCCCTGACGGCGATGTGCGGATATCTCGAACTGATGAAGCAGGAGCCGATGTCCGAAAATGCCGAGCGATATCTCTCGGTCATCTGCGAGCGAACCGACGCCATGCGCACGCTCACGCAGGAGCTGTTTGAATATTCTGTCATAACTTCTACAGCAGACAGTCCCGATCCCGAGCAGGTCTGCATAAACGAAGTTCTCGAAGAGAGTCTCATCGGATTTTACGGCGCGTTCTCCGAGCGCGGCATCGTGCCTAAAATAAACATAACCGACCGAAAAGTCATCCGCAATCTTGACCGCTCGGCGCTGCGGCGCGTGTTCGATAACATTATCGGCAACGC
>JBNMIN010000139.1:0-4805 GCA_050873305.1 Oscillospiraceae bacterium | reverse complement strand
GATAGTATACTCAACCGTTCTGAACACCTACAGCGGTGTTACCACGATACAGTTCAAGCGCGACGGCAAGGACGGATTTGTGGCAAAAGATAAACTGAAAGTCACATCCGATGTTATCGACAAAGATACCGTCCTTTCGCACTATGTTATCTGCGATGTGCAGAGAAAGCAGCTTATAAAAGGCGAGCTCGAAAAAGAGTTCCAGATAAGCCCGGACAACATTTTTGAAATTCATGAAATCGCGCTGATGAAAAACGGCAAAAAAATCGGAACGGAAATGCAGGCTACCGTTGAAATAGAGGTTCCTGCCGGTATGCTTCCGTCCAGCGTCAAGATTTTCAGAAGAGAGAGCGACGGAACATATACCGACATGAAAGCCTATCCCTCCGGAAACGGCAAGATAATGTTCACGACCACCCATTTCAGCGAATATGTCATTGTCGGCGAACCAAATGCTGCCACCGGCATAACTCTCGCGTCTCCCTCTTCGCCCATCCCCGTCGGCGGTTCGTATCAGCTTGTTGCCGCTGCGCAGCCCGACGGTGCGTCTCTGCCCGACATCGTGTGGACATCCTCCGACCCGTCTGTCGCTTCGGTTGACGAAAACGGACTTGTCAAGGCTCTCTCCGTCGGCACTGCGACGATAAGCGTCACTGATTCGGAATCGAAGTTCTCAGCCGAGGTTGAGATAAACACGGTTCAGGTCATTGACTTCGGCGACGGTCCTACCATAAAGGTCGGCGAAAAGCTGATATACACTCCTGTGATACAGGAGGACTATGTCGATTATCACTATAGATGGAGCAGCTCAGATCCGAGCGTCGTTACTGTCGATCCTGACGAAGGCGAGCTGACCGGAATCAAAAAGGGCACAGCGACCGTAACAATGACCCTCGTTGACGATGACGGCAATGTTGTCGCTTCTGCCGACTTTACCGTAACCGTCAAGTCCGACAGCATATTTAAGAAGATACTCAGGGTCATTACCGCTCCCTTCCGCGCGATAATCAACCTCATCAAAAAACTTTTCGGCAAATAATCCTTTTGTTTCGGCAGAGTCGCCGCGCTCCCCACGGCGGCTTTGCAAAGCCGATTTCTCATTCTTCTATAGCGAACTGCCCGGTTTTTCGCTGGGCGGTTCGCTTTTTGTCCTTTTGGAGTCTTATTGCGCCCAAAAAGAGCGGAAAGGGGAGGCGGAAAGTTTTATACTTTTTTTCGTAAGGGACGCGGAAAGCCGCGATCCCTATAAAAAAGTCAATCGGTTAGCAACCGCTAATCGGTTCGCAGGGAGGAATGTAAATTGGATAAGAAAACCGAGAAAAAGCCGTCCGATCTCAAGCGCCTTTTCGGCTATGCCGGCAATTTCAGGTTTCTGACGGTCGCGTCAATTATCCTGTCCGCCGTCAGCGCGGTCATGGCTCTCGCGCCGTTCGTGTTTATCTGGAAGATAATCAAAGAGGTGCTCGATGCCGCGCCCGATTTTTCAAAGGCTCAGAATATCTCGTCTTACGGCTGGACGGCAGTCGCGTTCGCCGCGGGTTCGCTGATTATATATATCTGCGCCCTGATGTGCTCGCACAGCGCGGCGTTCCGCGTTCAGGTGAATATGCGCTCGCAGGCGATGCACCATATCGCCGCTCTTCCGCTCGGCTTCATGGACAGTATCGGCAGCGGCAAGATGAGAAAGATAGTCAACGATTCGAGCGCCGCTACCGAAACCTATCTCGCGCATCAGCTGCCCGATATGGCGGGCGCTTATGTGACCCCGCTCGCGCTTATCGCTCTGCTTCTCGTCTTTGATTGGAAGCTCGGTCTGCTCTCGCTCGTGCCCGTCGTGCTGGCATTTTTGATAATGTCGTCAATGACCGGCAAGAAAATGGAAAAGAAGATGAAAGAGTATCAGAACTCGCTCGAAACGATGTCGAACGAGGCTGTAGAATATGTCCGCGGAATCCCCGTTGTCAAGACCTTCGGTCAGACCGTGTTCTCGTTCAAACGCTTCAAGCAGTCGATAGACGAATACAGCAAGTGGACGATAGCTTATACAAAAGATTTGCGTATCCCTATGGTGCTCTACACGACGCTTATCAACGCGATTTTTGCCGTGCTCATCGCCGCTTCTCTGTTCGTCTTTGCGCGCGGTAATATCACGAATGAATTCCTGCTCAATCTTATCTATTACATAATCATCACGCCGGTTATCACCGTCACGCTCACCAAAATCATGTATTCGAGCGAGAATAAGATGATAGTCTCCGACGCGCTCGAGCGTATCGACAGTGTCATGGATATGAAACCCCTGCCGGAGCCCGACGCGCCCCGGCATCCCGCCGACAATTCGATAGAGCTCGAAAATGTCGTGTTCAGCTATCCCGATGCGAAGAACAACGCGCTCGACGGCGTGTCGCTGTCGATAGCCCCGGGCGAACATGTCGCTTTTGTCGGTCCGTCCGGCGGCGGAAAGACTACGCTCGCGAGCCTCGTCGCCCGCTTCTGGGATCCCGCCGAGGGTAGTGTAAAAATCGGCGGAGTCGATGTGCGCGACATAAAGAAAGAGGAGCTTATGAACACGGTTTCATTTGTGTTCCAGGATTCAAAGCTTTTAAAAATGTCCGTATTTGAAAATGTCCGTATGGCAAGACCCGACGCCACGCGCGAAGAGGTCATGTCCGCGCTCAGCGTCGCGCAGTGCGACGATATAATCGAAAAGCTCCCGAACGGTATAGATACGGTTATCGGCACGGACGGCGTGTACCTCTCGGGCGGCGAGTGCCAGCGCATTTCGATAGCCCGCGCCATGCTCAAAAATTCGCCCGTGCTCATTCTCGACGAAGCTACCGCATTCGCCGACCCGGACAACGAAGTCAAGGTTCAGGCGGCGTTCAGCGAGCTGTCAAAGGGCAAGACGGTTATAATGATCGCCCACAGGCTCTCGACCGTCACCGACGCCGACCGCATCTATGTCCTGAAAGACGGCAGAATAGCCGAGAGCGGCAGCCATTCCGAGCTCGCCGCCGGCAACGGGCTCTATGCCGATATGTGGAAGCAGTACAATATCTCAGCCGATTGGAAAGTGGGTGAAGCGAAATGACAAAATATTTACGCCACAGATTCGCGCTCTCCGAAAAAGGCGCGAAAGATATGATAAAGGCTATTATCGCCTGCACATTCTCGAATCTCTTTTTGATGCTGCCCGTGTCGATGCTCTATTTCCTCGTCTCGGATATCCTCGATAACGGACTCGGCGGCAGGACTGCGTTCTATATCTGCGGAATAGCCGTCTGCCTGATAGTGATTGCCGTTTCGACTTATATCCAGTATAACGCCACATTCTTTGCGACTTATATCGAAAGCGGCGTGCGCAGAATAACCCTTGCGGAAAAGCTCAGAAAGCTCCCGCTTTCGTTCTTCGGCAAGAAAGACCTCTCTGATCTCACAAGCACTATCATGGCGGACTGTGCGACCCTCGAAACCGCGTCGTCGCACTATATTCCCGAGCTTGTCGCCGCGCTCATTTCAACAACAATAGTTGCGATAGCCCTGTTCTTCTTCGATTGGCGCATGGCGCTGGCTTCGCTCTGGGTTCTGCCGCTGTCGCTGCTGATAGTCGCTTTCTCTGCAAAAGTTCAGTATAAACTCGGCACGATTCAGATGAAAGCGAAGCTCGACTGCGCGGACGGCATTCAGGAGTGCCTTGAGAGCGTTCGTGATATCAGAGCCAACAACGCCGAGGCGGAGTACCTCGCGGGACTCGATGAAAAGATAAAGGCGGTCGAAAAGAAGTCGCTCTTCGCGGAACTCGGCAATGCTGCTTTCGTTGCATCGTCTCAGCTGCTGCTGAAAATCGGCATCGCGACCACCGCGCTTGTCGGCGGCGCGCTGCTCATCAAGGGCGATATAAATATCCTGACATTCTTCATGTTCCTGCTCGTCATCTCGCGCATATATGACCCCATGCAGGCGTCGCTCCAAAACCTCGCGGCAGTCAATGCAACGAAGGTTCAGTGCGACCGAATGAACGAAATACTCGACCACCCGGTTCAGGAGGGCGCCGAGAAGCTTACAAATGACGGCTGCGATATCACATTCGACCATGTCGCGTTCTCCTATGATGACGGCGAACAGGTGCTTAAAGATGTGTCTTTCACCGCAAAGCAGGGCGAAGTTACAGCCCTCATCGGTCCGTCCGGCGGCGGAAAAACGACTATTTCAAGACTTGCCGCGCGCTTCTGGGATATAAACAGCGGAAAGATAACTGTCGGCGGCATGGATGTTTCAAAAGTCGACCCCGAGACGCTCATGGGTCTCTATTCGATAGTTTTCCAGGATGTCACGCTGTTCAACAACTCCGTCATGGAGAACATCCGCATCGGCAGAAAAGATGCATCCGACGAAGAAGTCATCGCGGCGGCGAAGCTCGCGCATGTTGACGAGTTTGCCGAAAAGATGGCAGACGGCTATAACACGCTCATCGGCGAGAACGGCTCGGAGCTTTCGGGCGGCGAACGCCAGCGCATATCAATAGCGCGTGCGTTCCTCAAGGATTCCCCGATAATCCTCATGGACGAGGCGACCGCTTCGCTCGATGTCGAAAATGAGACGATGATTCAGGAGTCACTCTCGAAGCTTATCAAGAATAAGACCGTTCTGATAATAGCCCACAGAATGAGAACGGTTTCAGGCGCAGACAAGATAGTCGTGCTCAAGGACGGCGTCGTCGCTGAAAGCGGCAGACCCGAAGAGCTGATAAACAAAAACGGCGTCTATGCCCGCATGACGGCTCTCCAGACCCGCTCGAACGCGTG
>JBNMIN010000138.1:0-4862 GCA_050873305.1 Oscillospiraceae bacterium | reverse complement strand
CCTTGAATTTTTATTGTAATAGAATAAATTTTACTTTGGCTCCCCTGCAGGGGAGCTGTCACGAAGTGACTGAGGGGTTTGTTTTGCCGGCACTTAAAGCCAATGTCTGCTTTACCGACCGTAGGGGCGAACTTTGTTCGCCTATAAAAATTCACGCGATTTTCAGACAGAGCATCTCGTAGGGACAGCCCTTGCGGCTGTCCGATATCGGCGGAGCCGATACAAAGTCATAACAATTCCGAATTGCCGAGAATCAAATCGATCGTTTTGATTTTGCAAACAATCGCATCAACCGCCGGCTCAAATTTTTTCTTCTCGTTGCCAAAGCTGTGATAAAGTGATAAAATCTAATCAACATATATTAATGGATGGGGTAAAAGTGGAGTCTGTCAAAATAAATCTGAAAAACAACTGCAAGTCGGCGGGAAAGTATCTGCTGACTTTTCTGAAATGGTTCGCTCTTGCCGCGGTCACGGGAGCCGTCGGCGGCGTGGTCGGTGCGCTGTTTCATCTGAGTGTCGAATATGTTACCGGCGTGCGCAAAGCACATTCGTGGATAGTGTTTCTGCTGCCTGTCGGCGGACTTGTGATAGCCGGTTTGTATAAGCTCTCCGGCAAAAAGGATATCGGTACGAACGAGATACTCAATGCCGTGCGCTCGCCGCAGGGTGTGCCGGCGCTGCTCGCTCCGCTGATATTTGTTTCGACTGTTATAACGCACCTCTTCGGCGGCTCCGCCGGACGAGAGGGCGCGGCTCTTCAGCTCGGCGGCAGCATCGCGGGGCTGATAGGCAAAATAGCCCGCCTTGATGAAAAAGATATGCATATCATGACTATGTGCGGCATGAGCGCCGTGTTTTCCGCGCTTTTCGGAACGCCGATAACCGCCGCTGTTTTCGCCCTCGGTGTTATCAGCGTCGGTGTCATTTACTATGCGGGTTTGCTCCCGTGCGTCGTGTCCGCATTCGTCGCATATTTTATCTCGACTCTTATGGGCACAGAGCCCGTCGCGTTTACCATATCGAATATCCCTGCATTTTCACTCAAGAGTTGTTTGCTTACTGCTCTGCTCGCCGCGATATGCGCTCTGCTGAGCATCGGATTCTGCCTCGGTCTGCACGGCACGCACAAGCTCTTTGTAAAGCTGTTTAAAAATACTTTCGTCCGCGCAGTTGTCGGCGGACTCATAATCGTCGCGCTGTCTCTTATCTGCCGAAGCGGGGACTACAACGGCGCGGGCATGGATATAGTCGAACGCGCCATCGGCGGCAACGCAAAACCCGAGGCGTTTCTGCTCAAATTTATCTTCACCGCCGTCACTGTCGGCTCGGGATACAAGGGCGGCGAGATAGTCCCGACTTTCTTCGTCGGCGCGACTTTCGGCTGCGTCGTCGGCGGACTTATCGGGCTCGATCCCGGGTTTGCCGCGGCGGTCGGACTCATATCGCTTTTCTGCGGCGTTGTCAACTGTCCGCTCGCTTCGATATTCCTGAGCATTGAACTTTTCGGCGCGCAGGGTATGCCGCTGTTTGCGCTCGCCGCCGCCGTGAGCTATCTGCTCTCCGGCTATTACGGACTCTACAGCAGCCAGAAAATAGTCTATTCAAAGCTCCGCGCAGAGCTTGTGAATATAAACGCAAAGTAAATTATTGACTTTGCACCCGTTAGCTGATAAGCTTATTTCAAACAATTAGTGGGAGGGAAAATATGGATGCATTAAAAGCCAAAAAAGGATTTATATGTGATATGGACGGTGTCATATATCACGGAGACAGACTGCTTCCGGATGTCAAAGAGTTCGTGGAGTGGCTGTATAAAGAAAACAAGTCGTTCCTGTTCCTTACGAATTCGAGCGAACGCTCGCCGCGTGAACTTCAGCAGAAGCTTGAGAGAATGGGACTTTATGTTGATGAGAGCCATTTTTATACCAGCGCCCTCGCAACGGCAAAATTTATCAGCAGTCAGAAGCCCGGCTGTTCGGCGTATGTTATCGGCGCGCCCGGACTCGTCAACGCGCTCTATGACCAGGGCATTACTATGAACAGCATCGACCCGGATTATGTCATAGTCGGCGAGACTTCGAGCTATAACTATGAGACGGTCGTACATGCGTCGAACCTCGTCAGAAACGGCGCGAAGCTCATCGGCACTAATACAGACCTCACGGGTCCCGTCGAGGACGGTATAGTCCCCGCATGCCGCGCGCTCATATCGCCCATAGAGATGGCGACGGGCAAGAAGGCATATTTCGTCGGCAAGCCCAATCCGCTCATGATGCGCACGGGACTCAAGATGCTCGGCGTCCACTCGGCGGAGGCCGCGATGATAGGCGACAGAATGGACACGGATGTCATCGCGGGCATCGAAACCGGTCTCGACACAGTTCTCGTCCTCTCGGGAGTCACGAGTCTCGAGGATGTCAATCTCTATCCCTACAGACCCACATATATATTCAACGGCGTCGGCGACGTCTTTTCTGAAATATAACAAAACGGAGAGTTAAAATGCATTACGAAAACAACTGGGAATCGCTCAACAGCCGCCATGTGCCGGATTGGTTCGCGGACGCTAAGTTCGGCATATTCATCCACTGGGGTCTCTATTCCGTGCCTGCGTATACCGAAAAAGGGCAGTATGCCGAGTGGTATATGCAGCAGATACGCGACGAGAACAGCGCCGCGCGCAAGTTCCACGACAGGGTGTATGCCCCCGGAACGCAGTATGAGGACTTTGTCAGCGGCTTCAAAGCGGAGCTTTTTGATGCCGACGAGTGGGCGCAGCTCTTTGAAAAGTCCGGCGCAAAGTATATAAACCTCGTCTCGAAGCACCATGACGGCTTCTGCCTGTTCAAGAGCGACTATGCGTGGAACTGGAACAGCGTCGATGTCGGACCCCACAGGGACTTCTGCAGCGAGCTGAAAGCCGCGCTCGAAAAGACGGATGTCAAGTTTGGCGTCTATCATTCGGTTTATGAGTGGTTCCATCCGCTCTATCTCAAAGACCCCGAGGAGTATGCCGTAAAGCATCTTATCCCGATGCTCAAGGAACTTATAACAAAATACGAGCCGTGGACTCTCTTCACGGACGGGGAGTGGGATCACCCGAGCTCCGTCTGGCACTCGACAGACTTCCTCCAATGGCTCTATAACGAATCGCCCGTCAAAGATACGATAGTCCCCAACGACCGCTGGGGCACGGAGACAAGAGGTCGTCTGGGCGGCAATTTCACCACCGAATACGGCATAATCGACAACGGCAGACGCATCGAAGAAGTCGAGCTCGACCGCCCGTTCGAGGAGTGCCGCGGTATCGGCGCATCGTTCGGACTCAACCGCATCGAGGGCGTTGACGAATATCTGAGCAGCAAAGAGCTCATCGAAACGCTCTGCTCGCTCGTCTCGAAGGGCGGCAACTTCCTGCTCAATATCGGCCCCGCCGCAGACGGCACTATCCCTGTTATTATGCAGGAGCGCCTGCTCGATATGGGCAAGTGGCTCAGCGTCAACGGCGACGCTATCTACGGCACGCGCATTTATACCAAAGCGCCGCAGGAGGGTACATATTACACCAAAAAGGGCAGCAAGGTCTACGCGATAACGAACGCCTATCCGTTCGGCAGCCTCACGCTCGACAAGGTGGATTACAACCCGGATATAAAAGCGAAGCTTTTAGCGCATGACGCGCCCATAGCCGTCGAAAATGACAACGGCAAGGCAAAGCTCGTCTTCCCGCAGATAAACCCCGACGAAATGAAGTGCGGCTGGCTCTATGCCTTCGAACTCGACGGAGTGAAGTAAAGAGCGATATTGTATAATACATAACAAAATCCCGGAACATCAATAGCGGTGTTCCGGGATTTTTCTATATCTTTAGAAGTACAACGATACGAAAAGAAGTGATAGCAAAGCGAATATTCCATTACAATAGAGATTTAAAAACATTAGCTGAGAAAAGCAAAAGAGCGATAGCAGACAAACAAATAATTAATACCCCAATTTTAATAACATTTTATGATTAGATAGTTGTATTACTACAGTGCTTTCTGCTGGCTTGGAGTCATTCGCTATCATTTTTTGCACTATATCTGAATTTTATTTTCGTGCAGAAAGGGAAGATTGCTATGCGAGTTGTTGTCACTAATTTTCTTAGCGGGTATTCCTCCCCAAGTAGTACCGGGTTCGGCAATATTTTTTGTCACTACTGCATTTGCTCCTATAGCAACATCGGATGCAACAAAAATGTCTCCAATTATCTTTGCGCCAGAAGCAATAAATACATTGTCTCCTATTACGGCGCAATTGTTGGATCCGTTTGTAGCTCCTATGGTTACTCCCTCATGTATTCGACAAAATTTTCCGATTTTCGCACCATGACCAATTACAATTGAACCCCGATGCGGTAAAGAAAGACCCTCTTCACAAATATTAATCGGAATTTCATAACCCAGTTTTATCGAAAGATGATGAAAACGGAATCTATAAAGGAGAGAAAGAATACGGTGCCCCGTATTTGTATAATACTCGAGCTTGCGCAAACATATTTGCCATTTCCATATTTCGTCGCCAAATAAATGTGCTTTTGTGGAAGACCTACCTGTTGCAAGTGCATCTTGTGACAAATAAAAATTAAGCTGTTTTTTTGAATTTACCATGTTTTCACACCTGCTTTTTAGTTTTTTTAATGATAGTTGTTATTTCTTAACAACACAATCTATATAAATTGGTTTAAATAATGAAAGTGAAGTCAACAAGATAATAATGAAACAACTTTCAAAGTGTATTTAATGGGTTCTTGATTACTTGTGAAATAAAAGAAAACACAAAAAAGCAGCCTGTTATAGAAGCTATGCTGTCCCAGTAATT
>JBNMIN010000137.1:0-4981 GCA_050873305.1 Oscillospiraceae bacterium | reverse complement strand
GCTATTTTAATTCTCATTATGTGATATTTTATAGTGTATCATAAATATTATCATTTTGCAACAGGATTTGTCTCAAAATCGCATAAAACGACACAAATGAAATCGGATCAAATTTATATCATTTATAAGGCACCGTACAATTTATAAATATATAAAGTTATGCTGGTTTTCCTCAGAAACCGGAAATTTTCACACACAAAAAAGCAAGAAAGTTTCTCGTATTTTTTAATAATAAATCAAAAAATCATTGTATATTTTTAGTATATATGCTATAATTAACTGAAATTCAGCACAGCTGAGGACTGATGCAACTAATGTTTAGGAGGATTTTTTAATGAGCGAGATACCCAGGACTTATCCGAGCTGGCTCAAGGGTGAGGTAAAGAGCGCGCAGAAGGAGTACACCGAGCCGACAAAGCTCCTTGCCGACGACGGAACTCTGCTTTCACCCGGCTGGGCGCGTCACATGGTCTTTGACTATGACCGCACGAAATCGACGCCAACAATGCGCCGCAAGGAATGGGACTTCTATCAGATATCCGACGGAAGATACATGATCCAGATAAGCTTCGCCAACATCTCTATCGGCGGCTACGCTTCGGCGGCGCTGGTCGATTTGAGAAACCCGAAGAAGAACAAGAAGCTCGCCGCCGGCACTCTCACCGCCCCCACGGCGCTCTTCCTAGGCGGAAAAGATAAATATGTTCTCCCGCCCAAAGGCGATGTTCCGAACCATGTCAAAATGGAAGTCAACGGAATCGGCAAAGCTACATTCGATGTCCTGACCGAAGAGCATAAGCGCACTATTTATTTCAAGTCCGGAAAGGTCGAGTGCCACTTTGAAATGGACATTCCGGACGGACTCGAGAACATCACAACTGTTCTCCCCTTCAAAGACGACCCGAAGAGCTATTTCATGACCACAAAGCAGAACTGCATGCCCTGCAGCGGCACATATAAGTGGGGCGACAAGGTCTATAAATTCTCAAAGGATGACACATTCTGCTGCCTCGACTGGGGTCGCGTCAACACCCCCTACAAGCTCGTTTGGTACTGGGGCAACGGCTCTACATATCTGACCGACGAGAACGGCAACAAGCATATTTTCGGCTTTGAGATAACCTGGGGCATCGGCGACGAGAGCAACGCGACCGAGACCTGCATATTCTATGACGGCAAGGCTCACAAGTTCGGTGCGATAGATGTTGAGACTTTCCCGAAGCCCGACAAATACATGGAGCCCTGGCACTTCGTCTCCGAGGACGGCAGATTTGATTTTGTAATGACTCCGTTCTATGATCACCACTGCGACACAAATGCCCTCAATCTCCTGCGCATGCATTCGCATCAGGTTCACGGCATGTGGAACGGCACAGCTGTTCTCGACGATGGCACAAAGCTTGAAATTAAAGACATGTACGCATTCTGCGAATATGTCGAAAACAAATGGTAAATTGAACCGACGCGAACCCTCCAAACGGAGGGTTCGTTTTTTGATGATAAAATCCCATATCCCCTTGACTTTTTTGCCGCGAAAGGCGAAAATATCAGTGGAGAGTGATAACTATGGCAAACCTGAAAGAACACGGTCTTATAGTCTCATGCCAGGCAGTCAAGGGCGAGCCGCTCTACGGGCTGCACATGATGGGGCATTTTGCGCGCGCAGCTGTACTCGGCGGCGCGGCGGGCATAAGAGCGAACTATGTTGAGGACATAAATGAGATAACGGCAGAGGTCGATGTGCCCGTAATCGGCATAATCAAAGCCGAATACCCGGACTCAGAAGTTTACATAACCCCGACGCTTAAAGAAGTCAAAGCCCTGCTGACAACAAAGTGCAGCGTTATTGCGCTCGACGCAACGAAGCGTGCGCGCCCGAACGGCGAGAAGCTTGAAGATCTTATAAAATACATTCGCGAAAATGCGCCCGAAGTTGAGATAATGGCGGACTGCTCCAACTACGAGGAGGCAAAACGCGCCGACGAGCTCGGCTTCGATTATATCGGCACTACCCTGCGCGGCTACACAGAATACACCAAGGGCATCGCAATCCCGGACTGCGAGCTGCTCCGCGAAATGACATCGACACTGCACGCGCATATCATCGCCGAGGGCGGAATATGGGAAGTCGGTCAGCTGAAAAATGTGCTCGACACGGGCGTATACGCTGTTGTCATCGGCAGTGCGATAACCAGACCCATGGACATTACAAAACACTTTATGAAGGCTTTCGGTGAATAAGATGAAGAATATCGGTATCGACATCGGCGGGACATCTATAAAGGGCGCGGTTATTGAAAACGGAGCTGTTACGGCGAGAGCAAAGCGCTCAACCGATATATCCCGCGGACTCGACAGCATCAAGGATTGCCTTTTTGCTGTTATAAAAGATCTGTTGCCGCTTGCCGGCGAAGATGCAGGCATAGGCATCGGCTCCGCCGGAGACATCGATCCCTATGAAGGCAGGGTTCTCTACGCGACCGGCAACCTGCCTGGCTTCACGGGATTCGAGATAAAGAAAGATGTTGAAAATAGATTCAACCGCCGCGTTTTCGTCGTAAACGATGCGGCAGCAGCGTTCATCGGAGAGTCCTATTTCGGGGCGGCTGAGAACTGCAAAAACGCCGTCATGCTGACCCTCGGAACAGGGCTTGGCGGCGCGGCTTCAATAAATGGAAAGCTGCTCACGGGAGCCAACTTCCATGCGGCGCGAATAGGTCACATTCCCCTGCACATCGGCGGGCGCGAATGCAACTGCGGCAAGGTTGGCTGCGCCGAGCAGTATGTTTCGGCTACCGGGCTTATGCGAACGGCAAACGAGCTTGACTGCCGCTGCTTCAACTGCAACGGAGTTTTCAAAAAAGCCGCAGGCGGCGACGAAAAATGCCGCAAAGCAGTTGGCAATTTCATATCCGATCTGTGCGCGGTCGTTGACACGGTAAAATGTATTTTTGATCCGGAATGTATCGTGATTGGCGGCGGACTGATTGAGCTAAGACAATATTGGCTCGAAGATTTTCTCGCCGCTCTCCCCGATTCTGACGCTCATCTCATTCGCCCTGCCGTGCTCGGCAACGATGCAGGCGCTATAGGCGCGGCATATCTGCTTGAAAACAGCGAAATATTATAAAGAATCAACCGCAATGATTTTGATATCACTGCGGTTGTTCTGTTATTTAACAAGCTCTATATGCGTGTCGTAATACTGCTCCTGAAATTGCACCGCATGTTCGACCTCTTCGCTGGTAAAATTCATATCGGGCGGCGCCATTATCAGCTTATCTTCAACATCGTCGGCGCGGTGAGCAATACCGATTATTCTGCCCGTAAAGCTATCAACAGGCTCATCGACGCCGAGGAGATAAACATCAAGCTCTTCGCCGTCGCCGCCGAGAACGCCCGGAATATAGCCGTAATTGAGCGGATAGACAAGCTCATAGCCGGATTTTCTGTGCACATACCCAATCGGGCGGTCGGTCTCCATTGTAACAGTCTTGCCGAGAAAAGACCATACCATTGCCTTGCGGAGAGTGTGGCTTATGAATTCAGCCTTGCCGTCAACATAATCGTTTCTGCTTCCGACACTCCCGAGCTTTTCTACAAGCCCTGTTTTCACATTTTCGTACTGCTTCGCTATCTCCGGATAAGTGTTCAGATAGTCGCGGAAGTTTATATAATTCCGCCACTCCATGCTGTTATATTTCACTACATGGATAAAGTGCGTCTGCATATCGCCGCCCTCATAGTAACTGCCGCGAGCAAAAAGCAGCTGCGCACCGCCCATATCGTGATTGGGACGGTAATGATAGCCTGCTTTCAGCAATTCGGCTTCATGGGCTAAAACGCGCTTGAAATCGTCCGTACCGACTGCAATGTCTATTATCGGCTTCGCCTTTATGCTCTTTATAGATGTACTGCCGACATGCTGAATATCAACAGCATCCGAGCCGAGTATTTTACAAAGTTCGTTTACCGTTCGTTCGCCTTCGATCTCCCACTCTTTTTTATGCTCAACAAGTCTGACATCTCCGCGCCTGAGTCCTATCATCCATGTTCCCTCCTTCGATTGATGCGGGCTAAAATAGTATCACAAAGCATAGGATTTTGCAAGAAATATTTATTTGCCGCATATGCGGACAAGCAATGCGCAAAAATTCGATATTTTTTTATTTATTAATTGTTTATTTTTCTAAATTGCCAATCATTTTATTTGCGATTTGTGATAGAATTTATTTGTTACATAATGCGGTGAGCGAGTGCTTCCGCTGAAAAATTTATTGAAAGGTGGATATACATGAATTACAAAATGCACCTTACTCCCGAAGAGGAAGAAATCCTCAACGGCGGTAAAGGCGAAACCATGGCGAAGGTCATGAAGACCCTTGTCATGTACGGTGACGCTTTCGGCGCCACCAAGATGGTGCCTGTCACAAGCAAGATGGGTCACCTTGTTACAAGCTTCGGCCTCGGAGTCATGCAGCCTGTCTATGATCTTATGGATCAGCTCATCGCGGGCGGCGCTCTTTCGAGCCAGAAGTTCTCCGTTGACCCCAAGCCCCTCGATCCCAATGTACCTTCGAGCTTCCTGAAGAATATCGTCTTCAAGAAGTTCATGTACAATATGCAGGACAGCTACGATGCGCAGCTTGCAAAGCTCGGTCTTATCGACAGCAAATCCTACACCTGCACCTGCTACATGGACGAAGTCGGCAACACTCCCAAAAAGGGCGATGTTCTCTCGTGGGCTGAGTCCTCGGCTGTTGTCTATGCCAACTCCGTTCTCGGCGCACGCTGCAACAGAAACTCCGGCATAATCGAGCTCTTCGGCTCCATCGTCGGCCGCGTCCCCTATTTCGGACTTGTCACCGACGAGGGCAGAAAGGCTACATGGATAGTCGAAGTCAAGACCACCAAGAAGCCCGAGGCTCAGATTCTCGGCTCCGCTATCGGCATGAAGGTCATGGAAGATGTCCCCTATGTC
>JBNMIN010000136.1:0-5006 GCA_050873305.1 Oscillospiraceae bacterium | reverse complement strand
TGCGCTGATGGGCATAGAGAATGCAGTTCTTATAGGCAAACAGCCAGTATGTCAAAACGGTTGTCATAAGATTTATTGCATAGAGGACATATATATTGATATCCGCCGGGACATCCTTTTTGACAAAGAACGGCAGTGCCGGAGTTATCGCCGCTCCGACAACAAGGATAACAAGACCTATGACGCGATAATATATCTTATAGAGCCGCATCAGTGCGCAAACCGTTGGGGTATCATCATCGGCTATGGGTTTATACATGCTGAATGTCATTGCTGAGCCGACGCCGAGTTCAGCGAGGTTCAGCACGGACAGAACAGAAGTAAACAGGCTGTTGAGTCCGGTATACGCCATGCCGAGCGTGTATATCAGCAGCGTGCGCATAACAAACGGTATCGCAAGATTATATATCTTCGCCACGGTACCGAATATCAGATTGCGCGCGGTATTTTTTGATCTGTCGAGTTTCATTTTATGTTCAATGCACCTTTCAGATAGTTATATGCAAACATCTTTTCTTCTTCTATTATATCTTTAACGCCGGTATAGTCCTTATAGAGCACATGCTCCAAGCTTTCGGTTATATCACCGATGCACCAATCGGAAATATTGAGCTTGCCGAACAGAGTGTCCATGCGGCTGCTCATATCTGCAGCCTTTCCGCCTCTTCTGAAGCAACGGAACGGAACTTCGTTTATTATCGAGAACACGCAGCCGTGGAACGAATCCGTCATCAGAAGCTGACAATGATCTATAAGCCACACGAACTCACCCGGATCGGCGACAAACCATTTTTTGTTTTCGATTTCGGGCTTAGAAAGGAACTCGTTATAAAGATCTATAACTTTAAGCTTATTTGCCCGGGCAACGCCTTCTATATAATCGCGCACCTCTTCGGAGCAGCCGCCGAGAAAATAAGTGAGCAGATATCTGTCATTCTCACCGACAAAAGAGGGCTTTTTCTCGATTTTTCTCCACTCGTCGCGGCTGAGAAGAAGCGTCGGATCAACAGTAACGGGAACATCGCGGCCGGTCAGTTCTTTGATTATTTCGCGCCCGCGCTCCTCGCGCACGGATATCGCTTTCATCCCGTTTATTCCGTCGATAAACTCTTGTTTGTGCTCCTCCGGGATGCCGTCGGTTCCGATGCTCGCGGAGAAAGCTATTCTCTTCTCCGGCTCAACAAATTTTGCAAAAAACAACTCTGTGTTATCCGCTATAAAAGGAAAAGTGAAATTCCAAATCTGATCTGATCCGCAGACAACATTGTCCATTTTGTCATGGAGATCACCGAGACGCGATTTTTTAACACGGATGATATTGAAATATTTTCTGTTAAAGCGACGGAACCTCGCGTCGCGCTTTCTGTGTATAGGTACGATTTTGTTGCGGCCGATAAGAATTTTCACAAAGTTTTTCAGAAGCCTTATAAACGGCTTTTTATAAAAAACCGTCGCCGACTCGACCCCGAGATTTTTCAAGGCGGATTGCACCGCATAATTCTGCAGTCTGTTTCCGTAATTTGAATCTACGGTTATAGTTGTTATTCCTGTCATAATATTTCCTCCGCCGATCAGCGTAACTGTTCTAATTTTCTGCTGAGTCTCACAAACAGTTTCGGGCTGATTGCAAGCATCAGCACAGAAACCTTGAACTTAAATCCAAGCTGTTTGTTTTTCAATATATCGCGTCTGTAAGAAAGTATCTCTTTCACAATAGCGCCGAAATATTTGTCATAAAACTCTCCGCCGCCCGTAATTATCCTCGAAAGGGTTGCAAAAAGTATGCGCGCGTGCCTGTAAACACAGGCGTCATACAGAGTGCCTCTCCTTTCGTTTTCCGCCATTGTGCCGGTTATTTTATACAGATTTGCACGGTCGTCGGTCATATAATACGAGGTTGCGGAATCTGTCTCACGACACATATAGTGATAGAGGCAGACATTGCGGCTTATGAGCTTCTTTGCGCGCTTCAAAAGAAGATAATTTATAAAAAGATCTTCGCCGTATTTCTTCGAGCTGTCGAAGCGGATTCCGATAAACAGGTGAGCCGAATACAGCTTGCCCCAAACCTCCGGGCGAACTTTATCCATGATAACGGCGCGCGCCGCATCCTCTCCTGTAAAATCAGCTTCGGCTATATCATATTTCTCGACTCTGCCATCGTCATGGTCATATGAAAGTCCACACTGTATAACATCGGCATCGCCGATATTTTCAAGAAAAAAGCCTATGGTATTCGGTTCAATGAAATCATCCGAATCAACAAAGCAGATATATTCTCCCGCCGCCATATCAAGAGCCGAATTGCGTGCAGATGAGACGCCGCTGTTTTGATTATGTATGACCTTTATACGGCTGTCACGCTCCGCCCAACCGTCGCACATGGCGGGGCAATTATCCGGTGAACCGTCATCAACAAGAATTATTTCAAGATTTTTGTAACTCTGGGCGGTAATGCTTCCAACGCACTTATCAAGATATTTTTCAACTTTATAGATGGGCACTATCACGCTGACAAGAGGCTCGTTCATAAAATCATCCTTTACGCTCGCGGACTGTTTTTATCACTTTGTTGTACAGCTTCGGGCAGAACCACAGAAGCAAAAGCTTGAATTTATACTTAAACGGATAACGCTTTTCAAAAAGTATCTGCTTTTTGAATCCGAGAAGTCCGTTTCGCAGTTCATCATATCTGTCGAGGCATTTCTGTTCCGTTATAACGCCGCTGAGAACCGTAAACGCCGCGGTAGCATAGCCCCTGACGGCACTGTCATAAATCTCAGGATCGTCCTTGTATTTTTCAAGGAAACTTTTCATGGCGCGGACTATCGAAAATGCACCGTACCCAAATTTAGAACCGGTAAGCGCACCGAGCCTTCGGATATAATGATATTTGGGCTCGTCCATACATACGCATGTGTTAATGTGGTCACTGACGCGATCATTAAACATAATATCTTCTGAGATGCCATCGTTGATATCAAAACGAACATTGGATACTATACTGGCTCTATATATTTTGTTCCACACAACACCTCTGACGTGTCCGCCCTGAACAAGAGATTTTATAAAGGTACGCCTGTCAATAACCGTCTTTTCAGGATATTCGCAATCCACAGAAGTGCCAATTCCCAAGTTTCCTTCATCAATAAATATGCCGCACCTGGATATATCGGCTCCGGATGAAACGGCATTTTCAATAAGCAGCTGATACATATCACAATCTATTACATCATCAGAATCAACGAAACCTATAAAATCTCCTGTTGCTATATCCATTCCGGCATTACGCGCGGAGCAAAGTCCACCGTTTTCCTTATGTATGACCTTGATGCGTCCGTCCTTCTCTGCCCAACTGTCGCATATTGCAGGGCAGTTATCCGGTGAACCGTCATCAACTAAAATTATTTCAAGGTTCTTATGCGTCTGTTCCACAATGCTTTTTACACATCGATCAAGGTATTCTTCCACCTTATAAACCGGAACAATTATACTAATCTTTAATTCTCCCATAATTTCCTCTTTCATTTACTTTACTTTTTGATATTTCTTTTTATATACCGCTTGCCTTAATTTATATATCATCGAATAGAGACCCGGTATATACGCGATCATAAAAAGCTGAAGTCTGTTTTCGAATGAAACACCGCACAGTTTTTTAATCTTCAAACGCAAATCTTTTCTGAAATAGTTAAACTGTTCTTCATCTTTTCCGCAGCGTATCTGCTGCTTAAAAAAGCTAATAATTACACTTGAATAAATTCTGGATAATCCCGGACTAAAAAGAGTGTTAGAAAATTCATTATTCCAGAAAATATTAACAACTTTCACTCTATCACTATATCTTTTGGCGGTGTCACAACTCATCGTATTGTTCTCATGCTGTACATAGTGATATTTGTGTTCTTTTACTACAACCTTTCTGTCTGCAGCTTTGTTTATTAAATAATTCATAAGCCAATCTTCGCCCACAGATATATCATTATCAAAACGAAGCGGAGCAATTACAGAGCTCTTATAGATACCAGTCCATAGAGCAGCATATGAATCATCAGATATTATACTTTTTATCAATTCATCTTTGCCTTTATAAACTGTACAAGACGATACCTCATTGTATTCTTCGCTTCTATCACAGTAATCAAGTAAACCTGCACAGCGAGATATGTCAGCATCATATTTTTTTGCGTTTTTTATGAGTATTTCATACATATCCGGTTCAATCCAGTCGTCCGAATCAACAAAGCCGATATAATCACCGGAAGCGATGTCCAACGCTGCATTTCTTGCCGACGAAACCCCTCCGTTTTCCTTATGTATGACTTTAATACGGTTATCTCTTTCAGCCCATTCATCACACATTGCCGGGCAATTATCCGGCGAACCATCATCAACCAGGATTATTTCAAGATTCTTATATGTCTGACACACAAGGCTTTCGACACATCGATCAAGATATTCTTCAACATTATAGACCGGAACAACAACAGAAATTTTTTCGTTTATAGCCATGTTGAATACTCCTATTATGAAATTATATTATGTGAGCTTTCAATAGCATCGTAGAAATCATCAATTACTTTATCATTTTGCTTTGAAAAATCAATGCCTTCTATATTTTTCTTTATTGCCAGTCTTCTGTCATCATCTGAAATAAGTTCACATATTTTTCGTGCAAGATCTTCAGCGGAAATATCGGAAATAATACCGGTTACGCCGTCCACTATAGCAGTCCTGCCTCCAACCGTTGCGGTCGAAACTATCGGCGACCCGCAAATAAGGGCTTCTCTCAATACCAACGGTTGAGCTTCATTCAGCGATGGCTGAACTACAAGATCGCACTGCGCAAAATATTTATATGGATTAGACCGCGATCCCAGGAGAATGAATTTGTCATTGAGACCGTAACTGTCAATATTTTTTATAATATCATTATAATAGTCAGACGCCTCTTTGTCTTTCGGCCCGATGACATACCATCTGAAATTATCAACGCTCTGAGAGAC
>JBNMIN010000135.1:0-5042 GCA_050873305.1 Oscillospiraceae bacterium | reverse complement strand
AGCCCGAGCTGGACGAGATAAAGTCCGAGTGCTTTTTTCTTGCTTATCTCCGGCGCATCCGAGCTGTAGACTATATACGAGGCCGTGCCCATGAGAATATATAATGTGCCCCAGACGATGGGAAACAGCCAGCCGGGCGGGGAGAGCGGCGGCTGATTCAATGCGGAAAATTTGTCCATGCTGCCCGCTGAAAACAGTGCCGCAAGACCGCCGACCGCGAGCGGAATCGCCAAGAATATCAAGGGCTTTAGCCGCGATGATTTCATAATATCACCTCGGTGTTATCCTATGAATTTATGTGTGTATTTATGCAAAGACGGAGTCGCTGAAATATGGCGGCTCCGTCAGTGTTTATTTTATCTTTGCTGTTATAGCGTTTATTATCTCTTCGTTGCTGTATGTCGGATTCAGCGCGGGTGAAATTTCAGTTTTGCCGAGCGTACCTCCGCATTCAACGGACAGCGCAAGCGGTAAAGAAACATCGCCTGTTTCATTTGCCGACTGCACGGCGGCGAAATCAAAATTACCCTCGGGAGTCTTGCCGCCAAACGAGATAATAGTCTTGATTTTTGAAAAATCAATCGCAGCCGAATCGACCGCGCCGAGAGAAACAGCCTTTTCACGGTTTGCGCCGATATAAAAATCCGTGCCGAAGATTTTTTCAAATCTGGCGCAGTCCGCTGCACTGATATCCCGGTCAATATTGCCCATGTCAACAAGAGCGCAGCCGAGTCTTTTACTGAGTTTTGCGGCTTTTTCAAGCTCGTTGTCTGTCATATTTTCACACACTGTGACGGCAATCTCGGCGGGTGAGAAGCAAGCTGCTTTCTCTGATATTATTTCCGCGGCGCGTTCAAGAGAAACGGTTTCTTCGCCTGATTTGCAGACCTTCAGCCTGCCCGCATTGGCGAGTTTGCTCAAGCCGAACTTGCCGTATGCGCAGATGATATCTCCGCTTGCCGGTTCACACCGTGTTATCGAATTGCCGCTCGAAAAAACATTTATCGCGCATTTTGCGGCGCAGCCTGTGCAGTGCGTCGCAGTGCAAATTTCGCGGAGCGGAACATTCTTTTTGAACGGAACTTTTTCAACAAGTGCGCCCGTCGGGCAGAGAGATACGCACTGCCCGCATGAGATGCACTGAGAATCTCCGAGCGATTTATAGAATTCCGGCGATACAATGGTTGTGAAGCCTCTTCCGGCGAGACCGATCGCGCCGACTCCCATGATCTGCGAGCACACACGCACACAAAGTCCGCAGAGAATGCATTTGCCCGAGTCGCGCAAAATATATTTGTGTCCTGCTTCTTTCTTTGCAGGAGATTTTTGACCCGCGAAGCGCTCGAATTCAGCATTGTATTTATTCGCATAGTTTATGAGCTTGCACCTGTAATAGTCGAGACAGCCGCATTCAAGGCATCGCGAAGCCTCGCGCCGTGCCTGCTCGTCAGTGAGCCCGAGTGCGACTTCGTCAAAGCTGTGCTTACGTTCTTCTGCGGGGAGTACACGCATCTTTTCGCGCGCGATATGTTCTCTGTCCGCAAGGTCGCTCTTGTTTATTTCGCGCTCGACAAGTATCGGTTTTTGGTAGCCGATAATATTGCCGTGGAGATAGCTGTCGACGACCGTCGCGCTCTTCTGCGCTTCGCCTATAGCGGATACGGCTATGTCTGCACCCTTGTTCGTAGCGTCGCCGATTGCAAAAACGCCGCTTATATTCGTTCTGAATGTGCTCTCGTCTGCGCTTATCGTGCCGCGAGAGGTCGTGTCAAGCTCTTCGAATCCGCTGAGCTCGGGCTTCTGACCGATAGCCATTATTACGCTGTCAACTTCAAGAGTCTCGAATTTTCCCTCTATCGGAACGGGCTTCCTTCTGCCGCTTGCGTCGGGTTCGCCAAGCTCCATTATCTGGAGCTTTATCCCGCAGACTTTGCCGTCCTGCGTCAAGATTTTATCGGGATTTGTGAGAAATCTGAAAACCACACCCTCTTCCTGAGCCTCATCGATTTCGAGCGCATCTGCGGGCATCTCATCGCGGGTGCGGCGGTAGATAATATAAACTTTCTCCGCGCCGAGGCGGACTGCCGTGCGGCAGGCATCCATCGCCGTGTTGCCTCCGCCGCATACAGCTACGTGCTTTCCGATATCAACGGGAGAGCCGAGTATCACGGAGCGCAGGAAGTCTATTCCTCCGAATACTCCTTCGGCATCCTCGCCGTCGCCCCGCATTTTTGTGCTCGACCATGCGCCGGGTGCGGCGATGACCGCGTCGTATTCTTTGTTCAGCATATCAAGAGAAATATCTCTGCCGATTTTTATATCATTTTTGAACTCGACGCCGAGTTTTTTAACGAGCGCCAATTCCTTGTCAAGCACTTCTTTCGGCAGTCGGTATTGCGGTATGCCGTAGCGTAGCATACCGCCCATCTTCGGCATCATGTCGAAAACTGTGACACCGTGTCCTTTTATTGCAAGATAATATGCCGCCGATATTCCGCCCGGGCCGCCGCCTATAATCGCGACCTTTTTGCCCGTCGGTTCGGCAACTTCAGGCATGAATATATTGCCGCTTTCAAGGTCGCGGTCTGCCGCATATGCCTTGAGCGCGGCGATAGATATAGGCTCTTCAACGAGTCCGCGTCTGCACTTTTTCTCGCACGGATGCGGACATACTCTGCCTATGGATGCGGGCAGGGGAATCCTGCCTTTTATTACCGACAGAGCCTGTGCGTTTTCGCCGTTTGCAATAAGCCCGACATAGCCCTGGCAGTCGGTGCCCGCTGGGCAGGCGAGAGAACATGGGGCTTTGCAGTCTCCGGTGTGATCCGAAAGCAGCATTTCGAGTGAGAATCTTCTCGCTCTGTTTATTCTGTCAGATTCTGTTATAATTTCCATTCCGTCGGCGACTTCGATTGCGCAGGAGCGCATCAGCTTCGGGCTGCCCTTGCATTCCACAACGCACATTCCGCACGCGCCGTATGGCTTGACCCGCTCGTCATGGCAGAGAGTCGGGATATCCGCGCCCGCTTTTCTTGCGGCTTCGAGCAGTGTCGAACCTTTCTCGATTTTTACGCTTTTTCCGTCAACGGTCAATGTAATATATTCTTTCATCATCACACCTCCTTATTTTATAAATATCGCGTCAAAACGGCAGGCAGCCTTGCAGCTGCCGCATTTTATGCACTTGTCGCTGTCTATTTTGTGCGGCTTTTTCACTTCGCCGGATATCGCACCGACCGGGCATTTTCTGCTGCACAGCGTGCATCCGCGGCATTTGTCAGGGTCTATGTGATAGTTTATAAGCTCCGAACATTCTCCGGCGGGACAACGGTGTTCTTTTATATGAGCCTCATATTCGTCGCGAAAATATCTGAGTGTGGTGAGCACGGGATTCGGGGCTGTCTGACCGAGTCCGCAGAGCGAGCCGTCCTTTATCTGAGTACACAGCTCTTCGAGCAGTTCGATATCTCCATCTCTGCCGCTGCCTTGGCATATCCGCTCAAGAGTCTCCTTGAGGCGCATAGTGCCGATGCGGCAGGGGACACATTTTCCGCACGACTCGTTCGTTGTGAAGTCGAGAAAGAATTTTGCCATGCGCACCATGCAGGTGCTCTCGTCCATAACGACCATTCCGCCCGAGCCCATTATCGCGCCCGTTGCCGAAAGAGCCTTGTAGTCTATAACTGTGTCGGCAAGCTGCGCGGGGATGCATCCACCGGACGGGCCGCCGAGCTGAACGCCCTTGAATTTTTTGCCGCCGCGTATTCCGCCGCCGATATCAAAAATAACATCTCTGAGCGTTTTGCCCATCGGTATTTCAACGAGTCCGCCGCGCTTTATTTTGCCCGTCAGAGCAAAAACTTTTGTGCCTTTGCTGGTCTCGGTGCCTATAGCGGCAAACGCATCTCCGCCGTTGTTGATTATCCATGTTACATTTGCAAATGTCTCAACATTGTTTATGTTCGACGGCTTATTCATATATCCCGACTGCGCAGGGAACGGCGGCTTGAGACGCGGCATACCGCGCTGACCTTCAAGAGATTCAATAAGAGCTGTCTCTTCGCCGCAGACGAATGCTCCCGCGCCTGCCTTGATTCTGAATTTGCACGAGAAGCCGGAAGAAAGAATATTTTCGCCTATATAGCCATTTTCTTCGGCTTGTTCAATTGCGCTGCGAAGCCTTTTTATAGCCAGAGGATACTCGGCGCGGACGTAGACTATTGCCTCTTTTGCGCCTATCGCATACGCCGCAATGAGCATACCTTCTATCAGAGCATGCGGGTCGCTTTCAATAACAGCTCTGTCCATAAAAGCACCAGGATCGCCCTCGTCGGCGTTGCATATCAGATATTTTTCGTCTTCAGCGCTTTGCCTTGCGGTGTTCCACTTGAACCAGGTCGGGAACCCTGCACCTCCGCGTCCTGCGAGTCCGGAAATTTTTATCTCTTCAATGACCTGTTCGGGTGTCATTGTTTTCAGAACTTTTGAAAGCGCCGTGTATCCGCCGTGCTTTTCATAATCTTCAATGCTCTCCGGCTCGGTTATTCCGCACCCGCGCAGAGCTATTCGAGTCTGCTTTTCGAGAAAGCCCTTGTCCTCGTCGGATATAACAAGAGAGCTTATCTGCGACATGTCTCCGCTTTCCGTGAAGCTTATAATTTTATCGACATCATCGGGGCTTACTTTAACGAGCCTTGCTGTGAGCGCATCGCCGTTATAGATATCGACAATAGGCTCGAGAAAACACATTCCGATGCATCCGACCGAGTGAACCGTATAATTTCCGCTGTTCTTTTCGTCAAGCAGTTTATGTATCTTTCCGGCTCCCGCCGATATACCGCAGCTGCCTTCTCCGACTTCAATTTTATACATCGGCATTTGCCTCCTTTGCCTTTTCGGCGATTATCTCTTTGACCCTCTGCGGAGTCAGACTGCCGTAGGTTTCGGAATTTATCATCATAACAGGGGAGAGCGAGCAGCAGCCGAGGCAGGCGACGGTTTTCAGCGTAAAAAGCCCGTCGGGCGTTGTCTCTCCATTGTGT
>JBNMIN010000134.1:0-5042 GCA_050873305.1 Oscillospiraceae bacterium | reverse complement strand
CGGCGCTTCGCCTGCGGCAGTTCGGGCATCTGATTTTTTATTTTCTCAATGTCGGAGGTTGAAACAACAACCGGCGGAATGTCCGGCTCGGGAAAATATTTGTAGTCGCTCGTGTCCTCTTTCGAGCGCATCGCATAGCTCATGCCCGCGCCGTCGTCCCAGCGTCGGGTCTCCTGAATAATATTTCCGCCGCTCTCAATCAGCGATATCTGCCGCGCGCTCTCGCTTTTTATCGCGCGCTCGGCGGCTCTGAATGAGTTCAGATTCTTCATCTCCGTGCGCGTCCCGAGTTCTGTCTGACCCTCCGGGCGGACGGAAAGATTTATATCCGCTCTCAGCGAGCCCTCCTGCATCCGGCAGTCCGAAACGCCGGAAAAGCGCATCAGCTCGCGCAGCTTTTCAAGATATTCGACCGCCTCCTCGGCGCTTCGCATATCCGGCTCGCTGACTATCTCAAGCAGCGGCACTCCGCATCGGTTGCAGTCGATGAGCGTGCGGTTGTCGTCGGGGGAGTGCATGAGCTTTCCCGCGTCCTCCTCCATGTGCATCTCTTTTATGCGTATAATTTTGCCGCTGTCGAGCGTAATAGAGCCGTTTCGGCACAGCGGCAGATATAGCTGGGATATCTGATAGGCCTTCGGCAGGTCGGGGTAAAAATAATTTTTGCGGTCGAAGCGGCTTATCGGCGTTATCTCGCAGCCTGCCGCGAGTCCCGCGCGGACGGAAAGCTCAACGGCTTTTTTGTTCAGCGTCGGCAGAGTGCCGGGAAGTCCCAGGCACACGGGGCAGACATGCGTGTTCGGCTCGCCGCCGAACTCAGTCGGGCAGGAGCAGAATATCTTTGTCTCAGTCAGCAGCTCGATGTGGACTTCGAGCCCGATAACAGTTTCGTATCTCATTTGAAAGCCTCCCATGGTACCCTGTAATAAAACTTTACAAGTATTGCGTTTATCTGTGTCTTCAAACTTGTTCAACGCAATCATACTCTGTAAACTTTCAGATGTTACAGGGTCAGACATCTCGCCGCGCCCAAAAGATTCTCGTCCGCGAACGGCGCCGCCATGAGCTGAATGGCGGCTGTTTTTCCGCACGGCACGCTTATCGCCGGGAGCCCCGCGAGGTTTGCCGGGACTGTGTATGCGTCGCCGATATAAGTTTTCAGCGGGTCGTCAAGGCTCTCGCCGAGCTTCGGCGCGGTTGACGGATAAACGGCGCCCGCGATGAAATCATATTTTTTGAAAGCGTCCGAAAGCGCGTCGCGTATAACCCTGCGCGCCCTCAGCGCCTTGTTGTAATATGCGTCATAGTATCCCGCGCTGAGCACGAAATTGCCGAGCATTGTCCTGCGTCTGACCTCGCGCCCGAAGCCCTCGGAGCGGCTTTTGATATACAATTTTGTCAAGTCGTCTGTATTTTTCGCGCGCCGCCCGAAGCGAACCCCGTCATATCGCGCGAGATTCGAGCTCGCCTGCGCGCAGGCGATTATATAATAGGCGGGTACGGCAAACTTGAGCGGCGGAAGCGAGAAATATTCAATTCTCGCGCCGAGCGATTCAGCTTTTTTGAGCGCATTATTCACCGCACTGCGTATATCTTCGCCGCAATTATCAATAAATTCATTCGGCACGCCTATAATTTTACCGCAGAGCGAATAGGACCCGACAAAATCCGAGCGGACGGGAGAAATATCTTCCGTTGTAGAATCGCCGCGGTCGCGCCCGGATATTATCGCCGCGAGAGCCGCGCAGTCGGCGGCATTTTTCGCTATCGTGCCTATCTGGTCAAATGACGAGGCATAAGCGACAAGCCCGTTTCGGGAGACGGTGCCGTAGGTCGGCTTGAAGCCGAAAACCCCGCAGAATGCCGCGGGCTGCCTGACCGAGCCGCCCGTGTCCGAGCCGAGCGCGAGCGGGATTATCCCCGCCGCGACTGCCGCCGCCGCGCCCGAAGATGAGCCGCCGGGTACACGCGTTTTGTCAACGGGATTGAGCACCGCGCCGTAATACGAAGTCTCGCCCGTCGAGCCCATGGCGAACTCGTCCATGTTGAGCTTGCCGACGATAATAAGCCCCGCCTCTTCGAGCTTTTCTACCGCCGCCGCGCTCACGGGCGGCACATAATTTTCGAGCATACGCGACCCGCAGGTCATTTTGACATCTTTTACCGCGATGTTGTCCTTTATGCCTATCGGCACGCCCGCGAGCGGCGAGATATATTCGCCCGCGTCGATGCGTTTTTGTATCTCTGAGCCTTTGCTATATGCGCGCTCGCGGCAGAGCGTGATGAAGCAGTTGAGTTCTTTATTCTGCGCCTCGGATTCATATACGGCGTCTAAAACTTCGGCGATTTTTATCTCGCCGCGCCTGATTTTTTCTGCCAGAACGAGGGCGGAATCTTTAATAATATCTCTCATGGCGCACCTCATTCCACTGTCTTCGGCACGCAGAAGCAGCCGTCAGCCGTTTCAGCGGCATTCGACAGAGCCTCTTTGATGCCGAGCGTCTCGCCCGGTTCGTCTTCTCGCAGGACATTCACCGTATCGGATAAATTGGTCAGCGGCTCAACGCCGTCGGTATCGAGCGCCGACAGCGTGTCCATATATGATATTATCTTTTCAAAATCTCTGCAGCAATCCTCGCGCTCGCCGGAGCCAAGCTCTATATGTGCGAGCGATTCGAGATGCGATATGAGTTCGTCGGATATTTCCATCTGCTGCCCTCCGTAAGCTTTCTATTATAAATTATATCAGAAAAAGGCAAAATTTTCATTAGTTTCAGGCTCATAAAAACACGAACCGTGGGAAAGAATATAAAACGGATTTGAAAAAATCCTAATTTTCCCGCAAAGGGATCTATGGAGTGTGCTCTCAATGGAAAACCGCAATCAGCAGAACAAGCAGGGTCAGAACCAGCAGAATCAGCAGCAGAACAACAAGCAGCAGAATCAGCAGGAGAACAAGGCCCAGAACAAGCGCAATAAGCTCAACGAGGAATAAACCTCACCCGCCGCGCGGCGGGTACATAGCCGAAGTCCCTGTATTATTTTGCAGGGGCTTTTTGTTATTGCAACTGCGGACTTTTTATGATAGAATACTTCTGTATAAGGCTCATATAAAAATGAAAGGAATGAATTTCAGTGGGAAAGAAAAGTTCATCTGAAAAGCTTGTCATAGCAGCCGCTTCCGCAGGTGCAGCAGTCGGCGCGGCGTATCTTGCTGTCGGCAACGCGATTTTCAACAAGACCATGAGCAAAAAGTCCATCGCCAAAAAAATGGACGAGAAAAAGAACGAGTATGACGGCATCACCAAAGAGGGCATGGAGTGGTTTGACTCCGCGAGCCCCGCAAAGGTGAAGATAGTCACTCCCCGCGGCGGATATGTCCACGGCGAGATAATCCTTGCAGACGAGCCGAGCGATGTCTGGGTGATAGTCATCCACGGCTACACCGGCTCGCCCAGAAGAATGGGTTCGTTCGGCAAGAAGTTCCACGAGATGGGCTATAACTGCCTGTTCCCGTATCTCTGCGGTCACGGTGCGAGTGAGTCGAACTATGTCACCATGGGCTGGAACGACAGAATCGACATCAAGGCGTGGATCGACTACATAATCAACGAGAATGCGAACGCGAAGATAGTGCTCTTCGGTCTCTCGATGGGTGCGGCGACAGTCATGATGACTACCGGCGAGCCGCTCGAATCGAATGTCGTCTGCGCTATTGAGGACTGCGGATATACATCCGTCTGGGACGAGTGCAGAGCCAACATGAAGGACGCTTACGGTCTGCCGACCTTCCCGTTCCTCTCCGCTGCAAGAAGCGCAACGATGCTGCGCGCGGGATACGATATGAAGAAGGCTTCGTGCATCGAGCAGGTCTCGCGCTCCGTCACGCCGACCCTGTTCATCCACGGCGACAAGGACGACTTCGTCCCGTTCTGGATGCAGGAGCGCGTCTACCGCGCCGCCGCGTGCGACAAAGAGAAGCTGGTTATCCCCGGCGCACCGCACGCAGAAGCCTCGACCGTCGACCCCGAAAAATATTGGTCAACCGTTGATAAGTTTATCAAGAAGTATCTTTGATAATAATTAAAATAAATCCTACCCATAGTTTTTCTGTGGGTAGGATTTTTTAGTTAAATAAATATATATTACAGATACGGTCTGAGTCCGCAGAGAAGATCCTCTTCTATGCCGATTAGGCGGCGCGCCGTGCTGCGCGAAGCGCCGTCCGCGCCTTTATATTCGTTGAGGTAGCGGGTCAGGCTCTTTATGCCCATATCGCACCCGTCGGTCATCAGCCCTGCGACTGTCCTGTCCGAGTCGTTCATGCCGAGCTTGACGTTGGTTTTTATCCACGACATGCTCTTCGCCATTATCCCCGGGTCTTTGCCGTCGTCGCCGAGCGACGCCAGCTGCTCTTTTATTGTCCCGCCGAGCTGGCTGTGCTCCTCCTTGCTCTTTTCAAGCAGGTTTTTGAGATCCTCGTCTTTTATGTGTCCGCTCACTTCGTCAATGCTGCCGACCGCCATTTTTATTCCGCTGTCGCATTCGCGCAGCAGCTCAAGTGTGTCTTTGCTCATTTTATGCACCCTTTCTGTTCTTTTTCGCTGTATAGTGTGTCCAAAACGCGGCGAATTATTATATATTGTATAAAGAACGAATATAATATATAATGCACAAAAATCGATAAAAAATTATGGAAATTATGGAAATATAAAATAAAGTTTATTCTCTTGACAAACGAATAAACATAAAGTAAACTTGAATCGTAGCATGGCAGAGGATGCTCTGCCGAAAGATGAAAGGAGACAAACTATGAAGAGAATTATTGCTATCCTGCTCGCGCTGATAATGATATTTGCATTTGCGGCATGTAAGGGCAAGGACGACAAGAACGACACAACGGCTGATAGCTCGCAGGACGCGAACGCAGACGTTCAGGACACCCAGACGGGCGACGCGGAGAGCAACGCGGCAGAGAGCAACGCTGACGACAGCACGGCAGTCGCACCCTCCGAGGGCGGCAGCGAGGCGGCTACTCAGGG
>JBNMIN010000133.1:0-5204 GCA_050873305.1 Oscillospiraceae bacterium | reverse complement strand
TCGAATGTCGGCGCGAAGCTGATTTCGGGCAGCGGAAAGGCGCTTGGCTTCTCGTCGGAGCGCGGCAATGTCCCGAGCTACGACCGCGTGCGCGAGCTTGTGATGAAAGAGCTCAAGAATACGTTCAGACCGGAATTCTTGAACCGCGTTGACGATATAATCGTCTTCCACTCGCTCGAAAAACAGGATATATCCGAAATTGCGCGCAGGATGCTCGAAACGCTCTCAAAGCGCGTGGCGCAGCTGGATATAGCCTTAACTTTCGATGAGTCGTCTGTTCAAAAGACGGCGGATGCGGGCTTCGACCCAGTCTACGGCGCGAGACCGCTCAAGCGTGTCATTCAGCAGCAGATCGAGGATAAGCTCTCGGAACAGATGCTCGAGGGAAAGGTAACAACCGGCAAAAGGTATATCTGCAAAGCGGAAAACGGCGAATTTATTTTTGCGGAGCAGACTGAGCCCGAGCAAAAAGAAGAGCGGGAGACGGCAGAAACCGAATAAAATCACCCCGGAAGCGCAGGCTTTCGGGGTATCTTTATGTGGACTATTTACAGCGCTTCTGCTATACTTAGAAAAAATGGCAGGAGGTGCAGAATGGATAGGACGGAAAAGATAATACAGTATCTTATTGATAAATATTCGCCGTCGGTGCTGATATCCTACGGTTCGTTTGCCGACGGCTCGGCGAACGCGGGCAGCGACTATGACGCGCTTCTGGTCTACAACGGACGCGAATGCCACGACGGTTCAGTTATTGACGGCACGCCGCTTGATGTGTTCTGCTATCCGGCGGAGAACTTTTCGGGCGACTACGACCCGGAGAAATATCTCGGAGTGTTCGACGGAAAGATAATCATTGACACTGACTCCATCGGGCAGAGCATAAAAAATAAAGTGCGCAGCTTCATTGAAAATGCGCCGAAGAAAGACAAAGACGAGCTGAGGCACGAGGTCGAGTGGTGCAGAAAAATGCTCATAAGAAGCGGGCGGAATGACGCCGAGGGCTTTTTCAGATGGCACTGGGTGCTCGTGGACAGCCTTGAAATTTATTTTGATATCATCGGCAGATACTATTACGGACCGAAAAAGTCGCTCCGCTATCTCGGCGAGACCGACAAAAACGGCTTCGCCCTCTATGAAGCCGCGATGCGCGAATTCACGCCCGAAGCGCTCGAAAAATGGATAGCTCATCTTGAGCTGATATTCAATGAACGGTACGAAAAGTAAAACATCCTCCGTGTGGCAACTCATACGGAGGATGTTAGCTTTTATTAAATTATTCAGCCATTGCAATGAATCTCTTGAGATTCTCAAGCCCGATTTCGATGCCCGTGAGTGTCTGCTCGATGCCCTCGAACTCGATGCTGACATATTTGTCGTAGCCCGCGCGCTTGAGGATGCCTATGCACTGCGCCACGGGAATGTTGCCGTGACCTATCACTGCGCCGCGCAGGTAGTTCCCGGCTCTGCTGCGGAAGAATCCGCGCCCGGGATCGGGCTCCGAGCCGCTCTTGATGTGAAAATCCTTGGCATGGACGTGTTTTGCGTATTTTGCGACTCTGCCGACCGCCTTGTCCGAAGGATCGTCGGCGCAGGCGAAGTTACCCATGTCAACGAGCAGGCCGAAGTTCGGGTTTGCAACTCCCGTGACGAGCTTTTCGACGCGGTCGCTGTCCTGCGCAAAATAGCCGTGGTTCTCGACCATTGTAGATATGCCTTTTTCTGCTGCGTATTCGGTCACTCTGCGGCAGCCCTCGATGAGCGTGGGCAGAGCCTGATCGAAGCCGCAGTATGCGCTCTGCGGTGCATTGAAGCCGCCTGTCGCGTCGTGGCGCATACCCGACGCGCCGAGTATCTCCGCGATATCGACCTGCCTGAACAGGCGCTCGCACTCCTCGTCGAGCGGGCGGTTGAGAAGCTCTGCGCCGATGGTGTAGTTGACTATCGGCAGATTTTTCTTTTCGCTCTCGTCGCGCAGACGCTTGGCGTATTCTTCGGCTGACATTCCGTCTTCGGGCATAAGGTCGATAAATTCGATTCCGTCGAAGCCCATCTCTTTGACTTTGCCTATGAGCTGAAGCTGAGTCAGCTCTCCGCTCGAAAGCATAGGCTGAAAGCTGTAGCTGCTGACGCAGGTTTTCATTTCATTCACCTCAGTCCATATATCCTTTGAGGAAACTTACGGCGTTGCCGATATCCTTTTCGGGATCGTCGCCGACTTCGCGCTCTATCGTCAGGAAGCCCTTGTAGCCGATGTCATTGAGCGCGGCGAGATATTCGTCCCACTTGACGTTGCCCTCGCCGAGCGGCACTTCTTCAAACGAATCGCCCGTGACGAGCGGGTCTTTCTTTATGCCGTAGACTATCTCGGGGTCTTTGTAGAAAATCTGAACGCCGTCTTTGGCGTGGGTGTGGACTATGTAGTCACGCAGGTTATAGACCGCTTTTGCGGGGTCATCGCCAGTGACCATAACAAGGTTCGCGGGGTCGAGGTTGACTGCGACGCCGGTCGAGCCGAGCGAGTCGAGGAACTTCTTGAGCGTCGCCGAAGTTTCGGGACCCGTCTCAATCGCAAAGTGCGCGTCGAGGCTGTCCGCGAAGCGGGAGAGCTCGAAGCATGCCTCCTGCATGATTTTATATCTCTCGTGGCTGCTGTCCTCGGGCACAACGCCGATGTGGGTCGTGACAACATCCGTGCCGAGCTCCTTTGCAAGCTCGATTATTCTCTTTGACTTCTCGACTCTCCAGGGGTTCTCCTCTTTGTTGCCGAAGCCGCCGCCGAGATCGCCGCAGAGAGCGGAGATAACGAGTCCGTTGTCCTCAACGAGCTTGCGGAAATCCGCGCGCTTGGAGCCGACAAGCTCCTCGGGCGACATTTCGCCGCTGGTCGCATAGACCTGGATGCCCTGTGCGCCGACCTTGGCGGCCTTTTTGACCGCCGTCGGGATATCCGTGCGGAAGCTGTTAATAATAACGCCTATTGGAAATTTCATGGTAGCACCGTCCTTAAAACGTATTTTTTACAAGGCAATGATAACAAATAAGTGGGGGATATTCAAGAGAAAACAGGTCTTTATTTATAAAAAGGTTCTTTCTGCTCTTCGTAAACTAAAAACACAGTTTAATATAATATAATATTAAATGACAAATAATTGTGCTGTATTGAAATAAAAGCGTGAAAGTGAGACAGAAGAATAATGAAAAAAGTCGGGATAATTACATGGCATTACTGCAATAATTACGGAAGTTTTTTTCAGGTCTTCGCGCTTCAGAGCTTCGTTGAAAGCATAGGGTATGAGGCGGAAATAATAAATTACAGAGAACCCGGAAATTCGGCGGTGAAAAAGGCTGTTAAGAGAGCGATATATCTGCTCGAAAAGCTGACGCCTCGCAAGCTTGTCTCTGTGCTGCGCAGAATATTCGGCTCAAGTGAAATATTCGGCTTTAAATTCTGGCTGGCGCGAAACAGAATGCTCAGAAGAACTAAACTCATATTTGATAAAGATAAGCTCAGCAAAAAAGCGAGGGACTATTACGCCGTTATCTGCGGCAGCGATCAGATATGGGCGCCGCGCGGGCTTGATACTGCTTATATGCTCGACTTTGTGCCCGACGACGTAAAAAAAATATCCTATGCCGCGAGCATTGGGTTCAATTACATTCCCGATGAGCTGAAGGATACATATAAAAAATATATTTCGCGCCTTGACAGTGTGTCTGTCAGAGAGGATACCGGCGTGAAGCTTCTCGCAGAATGCTGCGGAATTTGCGCCGAGGATGTGCTCGACCCGACTTTTCTCGTTGACCGCAGCACATGGGAGAACCTCGCGACGGAAACTCCGGGCGAAGAAGATTTTATATTCTGCTATTTTCTCAATTCCAATCACAGGTATAAATCTGCGGTGACAGCCGCCGCAGAGCAGCTCGGATGCAGGATAATCGGCGTCAGCGCCGACGGCAGGGATACCGGGTGGCTCGAACTCAATAATGATATAACGCCGGAGGAGTTTCTGGAGCGGATCAAAAAGGCAAGAGTGATATTCACCGATTCTTTTCACGGAACGGCTCTGTCGCTGATAATGAACAAGGAATTCTATGTTTTTGAAAGGTTTGAGAGTTCCGATCCCGTCAATCAGAATTCAAGGATATATTCCATCTTGAAAAAAGCCGGACTTTCGGATAGAATAGTCAGTGTAAACGGAAACGCCGATCTTTCGCAGAAGATAGATTATAATCGGACAAACCGTCTGATCGAGGCTGAAAGACAGAAGTCGGCGGCGTTTTTGAAAAAAGCTTTAGGTGATTCAAATGACGATTGATATCCTTGAAAGGGAAAGGTGTACCGGCTGCGGAGCGTGCGCTGCGGCGTGCCCAATCGGATGTATATCCATGCTCGCCGACGAAAACGGGTTCGAATATCCGCGCGTGTCGGAGAAGTGCATAGACTGCGGAAAATGCTCGAGAATCTGCCCAGCGTTGAACGGAAAGCCGGAGCTGAAAAATGCGGTTGAGCATGAGGCGTATGCGCTCTGTTCGAGAGATGGCGACGTTTATGTGCAGAGTGCGTCCGGAGGTGCTTTTTCGGAGATATGCTCGGCGTTTGCGGATGAGGGCACGATGATTTTCGGCGCGGCGTTTGACGGATTCAAAGTAATACATATCGGGGTCAACGGAGTGGAGAATATAGCGCCGCTTCGCAAATCAAAATATGTCGCTGCCGCATCGGGGGATTGCTTCAGGCAGACTAAGGAGCTGCTTGAACAGGGGCACAGGGTCGTTTGGTGCTCAACTCCCTGCCGCATAAGCGGACTGCGCAGCTTCCTCGGAAAGGAATATGACAATCTGCTCTGTGTTGATTTTATCTGCCATGGAGTCGGCAGCCCGAAGGTCTTTGAGGATTTCATAAACTACACGCAGGAGCGTTACGGCGAAAAGCTGAAGAAATATACATTCAGAAGCAAGCGCAAGTGCGACAGGAATGTTTCGCGGCACATGTCGGAGTATGAGTTTAAATCCGGCAGAAAAATGTATGTCGATATGGACGAATATTCCCAGATATTTATAGATCAGCTCTGTCCGCGGGATTGCTGCGAGGGTAACTGCGATTATCAGACCGAGGAGCGGGTCAGCGATATTACCATAGCGGACTTCAACAGCCGCCACAAGGCGCTGCCGGAGATTGCGTGGGACTGCAGGGCATATTC
>JBNMIN010000132.1:0-5285 GCA_050873305.1 Oscillospiraceae bacterium | reverse complement strand
ATGCCCATATCCCAGATGAACTGCGGCACGGCTTTTTCGCCGATACCCGAGCCGGGATAGTCTAAATAGACTCTGAAAACCGCCTGATTCCCGCGCGCCGATATCTCTTCAAGATACGGCTCAATCCCCTCGCGGATAGTGTACTCGCCGCTGTCGGACATGAGCGCGGAGAGCGGAACATAGAACCACTCCATGCTGTAAGGCACGCTGTCGTCGGCGCCGCCCTGTTTATAAAACGGCATGAAGCCTTTGAGCGGATTGCCGACCGCCTGCTCGTATTCAAAATTATAGGCGGCAAAGCCCGCGAGCGGCGATATGCACAGCGAGAGCCCGAGCAAAAGCACAAATATACGGGCAAAGAATTTCAAGAATCTTCTCATCGGCGTTTTCCTTTCAGTATATCTCAGAAGCGTCCTGCGGCAAATTTCTCACATGATTGAGATAGCCCATGCAGGCGGCCGCCTCGCGGTCATTATAGTAATAATCGAGCATGGCGGCGGTTTTTCGCGCGGTCTCGTCAAAGAGAGCGGTCATCACGCCGACCGCATCCCATATCTCATTTGCACGCGCAGCGCAATAAGTTGAAAGATAACGGGAGCATATCTCCTCGGGCAGGAAGCGCGCCATATATTTTGACGATTTTCCGGTGCTTATTGTGAATTTACTTTCTGCGCCCGCGAGCCAGTCGAGCATCTGCCGCGGCTGCGGACGGATGTTGAAATCTATCATTTCGAGCGTATAGCTCAGCTCGCCGCGCCACAAGCCCTTTGCGACATTGTCGAGACACCACCAGAACTCATTGCACACGGCAGAGAACTCCGCCTGCGTCGGTTTTTTCACATTGAAAACAGTCGTGTCCTTGCCGGCATTTTGGGGAATAATATTCTCTTTGTCAACAAGCACGCGGCAGATGTCGATATTTTTCAGCGCGTGCTCCGGCGTGCAGACATGGAGGTCGAGCCTGTTGCCGTCCGAAAACTGAATGAGCCAGCCGTACCAGTTTTTTGTGTCCGATTTTTCAAACGGCCAGTCGTCGGGATACTGCATGAACAGCCGCTCGCCGAAACGGTCTATCCACGATTTGTCCGCGATAAAAGGCGCCGTGTCCCTGACTATATATTCAACGTCGTAGTCCTGAAAAATATCTTTTGGGGCGTTCGGGTCGACCCGCGAGCCCTCGAGATATGCGGCGATTATCCGCTCATCCTCACGGGCGGTGTTTATAATTAAATCGAGCATCTCTTTTTCGCTGCGCATATCTTCGCCCCCTTTGTTCTAAGTATAACATTCTTTCCGCCTTTCCTCAAGACAAAAAGAACCGGAGCCCAGGCGAGCTCCGGCGAAAAAATATTTACTTTTTCGGTTTGACTGCGATCCATATCTCGCAGGTATAGTCAGGGTTCTGCACGTCCGCCGAGGGATAGGCCTCAATCTCAACGCCGTTGCCGTATTCATATCCGCTCTGCGGGAAGAATTCGGTGCATATCTTTCTGTAGGTCTCCCTGAATGTGTCGGGCATCTTGCCTCGCACGGTGAACACCGCGTAGGTATAGGCGGGTATCTCCACGATTTCGAAATCCTGCGGGTCGGATTCGCCGTCATACTCCGCACCGATGCCGTAGGGGAAGCCGCTGTCCGTCATCTCGGTCGAGAAGCACTCGCCGAGAAGTCCCTTGAACTGCGCGCTGTCTTTGATATACCCGCAGAGCTTTTGAATGCTCCCGTCGCGTCCGCACTCGTTCCAAAACTCGGGTATCTCTCTGTTCGTGTAGTCATCACCGGGTTTTGTGAACTCTCTGCGGCGGCAGATAATCTTCGCCGCCTGTTTCTTTTCTATTCTGTACTCCATAATGCTGCCTCCTGTTAAAATGAGTTTAACACAGATGCGGGAGAACGAGCGGATGGCCGCGCCCTTTCGGACTGCGGACGGGGATACGCCGTGGAAGCGGGTGAATGCGCGCGAAAAGCTCTCTGGCGAGTCATAGCCGTATTTGAGGGCAACATCGATAACCTTGGCGTCCGTCGAGAGCAACTCCTCCCCGGCGAGGGTGAGCCGCCGCATACGCACATAGTCACCGAGCGTATAACCGCACAGCAGAGCGAACACGCGCTGAAAATTAAACGGCGACGAACAGGCCTCTTTCGCCGCCCGCGTGTAATCCGTAGGCTCCGTGATGTGTTCCTCAATATAGTCTATCGCTTTGCTTATCCCTGTTATCCAGTCCATGCTTTCCCTCCCTGTGCAAGAACATTATAGAGCGAAGGAATTTTTTATTCCTGACTTTTTGTGCTCTCTTGTGTCAGGATATTATTCTTTCTTTTAAGCTTTCTCTCCCGAAGCTTCTCTATGCCAGTGCCGATCTCAAGACCGGCGGCGGAGACGGCCGCACCTATGGGCAAGGTGATTAAATCGTCGAGGTTCACCGCTATATCGCCTGCGGAAACGCCCGTTGAAGCGGCGTTGGCGAGGGTGAAGGTCAGAAACGGAATGAGAGTGTACATAAGAGCGAGGATAGGCACCGCCCACCACTTTCTTCTGCCCCAATAGCCGTTTGCGCCTATGAGCAGCGAGATGACGAATGTGGTCAGCGGGATTGCGCCCCATATAATGAGCACGGCGTACGCGCCCGCGTCCGACCCGGAGACGGCGAGCCAGAAAAACGCGACCGACACCGCCCATATGACGAGATATGCGGCGACGAGCACGAGCTTTCCGAGTCTGCGGCGGCTCTTGACGACGTTTGTGCTCTCTTCGAGATAGTTGAGATAGTTGAGATCGTTTGACACGGTTTTTTCCTCCTTCAGCAGGCAGTCGAGGCTGACGGAATAGAGGCCGCTCATTCTTATGACGCTCACTATATCGGGATAGGTCTTGCCCGTCTCCCAATTCGATACAGTCTGGCGGCTCACGCCGAGCGACTCCGCCGCGCTCTCCTGAGTCAATTTAGCCGCGTTTCTCGCGTCCCTGAGCTTCTTCCCGATATCCATCTGCCGCGCCTCCTTTTTTCGCTTTCAGTTTACGCAAAAAACAGTCGTGTGTCTATCAAAAGCGTTTTACATCTGCGCATTTTCCGTGTCAAAATGCTTTTACACATCGATTATATCATGCCGCGCAGGTGTTTTCCATATTGAATTTTGGGTGCGGGGTTGTGTACCAATAAATCCGTGCGAATTTCGCGGGCGGATGATATTCGTCCCCACCGTGACATTAAGATAAACGAAAACCGCCTGAGGATTGACCCTCGGGCGGCTGCGGTTATTATTTTTCTATGCTGTTAAAAATTTCTTTTGCCGTCTGCGCGTCGGCGGCTATCTGGTCGCCGAGCGAATCGAGCGAATCAAAGACCCTTTCGGGGCGGATGTACTGAAGAAGTCTTACCTCAACATCCTTTCCGTAGAGGTCGCCGGAGAAATCGGTTATGCAGGTCTCGCTGCGCAGATCGTCGCAGGTGAACGACGGGCGGCGTCCGATGTTCGTGACCGCAGCGTGCAGTTCTCCGTCTATCGGCACTGCCGAAGCATATACGCCGAACTTCGGGACGATGAAGCCCTCGGGGAAATGCTGATTTATCGTCGGCGCGCCTATCAACCTGCCGCGCCTGTCGCCGCTGACGACGGTGAATTTATAGGAAAATTCGCGCCCGAGCATGGCGTTTGCGTCTTCGATATTGCCCTCGGCGAGCGCGTTTCTTATCCTCGTCGAGCTTATCGCCGCGCCGTTATAGTCGGTGCGCTCCGCCACGGCGCATAAAATTCCATGCTCCCTGCAGAGCTCTTCGAGGTCGCGGGAATCCGCGGCGGCGCTCTTTGCGAAGCGGTAATTATATCCGCAGCATACCGCACCCGCGTTCAGTTCGCCGATTAAAATATCGTTGACGAACTGCTCCGCCGACATATCGGCGATGCGCCCGAACGATATCTTTTTGACGGTTATGCCGAGGCTTTCGAGCATTTCGTCGCGCGCCTGCGGGGTCATCAGCTCCGGGGGAGCTCCAGCACCGACAACTTTCAGCGGGTGCTCGTCAAAGACGAGGGCGCACGGCTCGAAGCCGTCTTTTTCAAACGAGAGAGCGAGGTCGAGCACAGCCCTGTGACCCCGATGGAGTCCGTCAAAGCTGCCCAGAGCAACCGATCGGCGCTGTGTCATTCCTGTCTCCCCTTTCAGATTACTTGCCTCTGAACTGCTGCTTGAGTCTCTTTTCTTTCGAAAGAATACGCTTTCTGAGTCTGAGCGACTTGGGCGTGACTTCAAGCAGTTCGTCGTCCTTTATGAATTCCATGCACTGCTCGAGGCTCATCTCCGTATAGGGCACGAGGCGCAGCGCGTCATCGGAGCCCGATGCACGGGTGTTGGTCAGGTGCTTGCTCTTGCAGATATTGCAGACTATATCCTCATTCTTGGCACATTCGCCGACTATCATACCCTCGTAGACCTCGACGCCCGCGGGGATGAACAGCCTGCCTCTGTCCTGAGTGTTGAACAGACCGTATGCGGTGCTCACGCCGGTCTCGTGAACGACTATAGAGCCGCGCTCACGGGTGACTATCTCGCCTTTGTAGGGCTCGTAGCCGTCGAACACCTGGTTCATGATACCGTTGCCGTTGGTGTCTGTGAGGAACTCGGCGCGGTAGCCGATGAGTCCTCTCGACGGGATGCGGAACTCAAGATGAGTTGCGCCGCCATCGCGCGTGCCCATGTTGACAAGCTCGCCCTTGCGGGAGCCGAGCTTCTCTATAACTGCGCCGACATACTGCTCGGGAACTTCGACTATGAGCAGCTCCATAGGCTCGCAGGTCTTGCCGTTTATCTCTTTGAGAATGACCTTCGGGCGCGAAACCTGGAACTCGTAGCCCTGACGGCGCATGGTCTCAATGAGAATTGACAGATGCAGCTCGCCGCGTCCGGAGACTTTGAAAGTATCGGTAGAATCGGTCTCTTCAACGCGCATGCTGACATTCGTCTCGACCTCCTTGAACAGGCGGTCTCTGATATTTCTCGAGGTAACGAACTTGCCCTCGCGGCCCGCGAACGGGCTGTCGTTGACCATGAAGTTCATAGATATCGTGGGCTCGTCTATTTTTATGAAAGGCATCGGCTCGATGCAGTCCGGAGAGCAGGCGGTCTCGCCGATATTTATGTCGCTGATACCGGAGATGCAGACGATATCGCCCGCAGCGGCGGAATCGACCTCGACACGCGAGAGTCCCTCAAACTGATAGAGGCGCGACACCCTGACATTCTCCTGAGTGCCGTCCGTTTTGCAGAGCACTATCGGCTCGTTCTT
>JBNMIN010000131.1:0-5496 GCA_050873305.1 Oscillospiraceae bacterium | reverse complement strand
TCATAGACCTGAATGGAGGCTCTGTCGCCGTGCATCTCTATTATCTCGCCGATAAGCTTGCTGTCGCTGACGCGCACGACGTCGAACATGTTCGCTTCGCGCATACCCGTTGCAACAACGAGCGGACCGGCTATTTTTGAAATCTTTCCTGTAGTCATATCTGTTATCACGCCTTTCGGTTGAGCGTCATTATTTGTCCAGGATGTCCGAGCCGACCGCCTTTTGGACGGATCTGCTGACATTCTTCATACCCATGCCCGTGTTCCCCTTGACTCCGGGAATGGGCACTATTGCGGGCAGAGGTCTTGTGCGGTAGCGTTCGAGCTCGTTTTCGAGCCCGGAGGCAAGAGCCTCGGTGATGAATATCACCGCATACCCGCTCTCCGCCATTTTATGGAGCATCGGCGCCGCCTCGGCGGGGTCGTCGACGGGGAAGATGTGCATTCCGAGGGACGCAAATCCGAAGATGCTGTCTCTGTCGCCCATAACGGCTATCTTATGCATAGACTTCCCTCACTCTCGCTCTTATTGTCTCTGCGGAAAAGCCGTTGAGCTTCGCCGAGAGTATAACTCTGACATTTTTCGTCTCCGTCTCGACGGCGTTATAATAAGCCGCAAGCGGGTCGGGGCCGAACGCCGTGTATTTGGCTTCGGTCATCTGCTGCGCCGAGAGCTCGTCGCACTTCTTTTCAAAAGCCGTGAGTCCCTCTTTGAGGCTGTCCGCGAGGGAGCCCAGTTCAGTGTTCGCGAGCATATCCGCAACCGCGTCAACGCCCTCGAACGCCGCATGGATCAGCTCGTCTGAATCGAGGCTTTCGCACGGGCACAGCGCATTTTTGATATATTGAGCCGTTCTGCCTGCCGAAGCGCAGCGCAGCGCCGTTTTTATATCTGCGGCAGCGCACGAGAGCTCGACTTCTTTTATCAAAAGAGTGCTTCCGCTCTTTTCGGCGAACTGCTTTCTCGTTTTCAGCGCCGCCGTATCTATCGCGGTGTCCGCAAGTCTGCCGCTCTCGAGCTTGACTATCGCGTCATAAGCCGCCTGCGCGCAGTCTCTCATGCACTCGGGTAGGGAGTCGAGCTCGTTTCGCTCGACGCACCCGATTATCTCCGCCGGATCCCACACGCTCGGTTTTACAACATAGTCGGACGGGTCGAGGTCGGAGAACTTCGCCTTGAGCGCCGCTTTGAGATTGAAGAAATCGTTGTTTATCACAAGCGCATCAAGAAGTGACGCGTCCGGCGCGCTCTCTTTGAGCAGCTGCCACGCGGCGTTCACATGCTCTTCGAGCATCGGCGCATAGTCGTGGCCGACGCCGTCGGTCTGCCAGCCCTTGTCGCCGAGCAGTCTCAGCGCCGCCTCATAGCTCTCAGCCGATATCAGCTGTTCCGTCTCTGCGGGGGTGAGCAGATTCACTTCGTTCGCTCTGATTCGCGCTACGGCGTAGGCATATTCATTTTCATGCATATTTCTCACCGCCGTTTAAAATATCACGCCGCAGACTTTTTCGCGGATGGTGTCCTTCTGCTCATTTATGAGCGCTCTGAAGGTGCAGTTTATCTCGATATCGCCGTAGATGAGGATAAATCCGTTTTCGATATCCGCGCCCTGCGCCGCGAGCTTCACCGAACCATCTTTCAATTCGGCGTTTATTCTTTCAACAAAGCCCGACGGCACGCGGTCAAGATCGGCTTTCGAGAGCCTCAGCTCCCCTTCGCCCTTGCAGGCGTTTCTGACGGCGAGCTTTTCGAGCGCCGCGAAATAATCGTCCGCGCCCATATTGCACATTGCGTCATAAGCCGCTTCTATCGCCGCGTCGACTGCCTCGACTTTAGCCGAGAGCTCCGCTCTGCGGGCAATGCCGTTTATATTCGCTTCGGACATATTCAATATCGACTGCGCCTTTTTCTCGGCGTCCGCTATGATATCGGAATAAGCCTTTTCGGCGCGCGCGTTCGCATCCTCCGCGATATCCTGCGCCTTTTTCTGCGCCTGATCCGCAATCTCGCGGCAGCTCGCCAGAGAATCGGCATTTATTTTTTCAATTATTCTGTCAAGTCCGCTCATCGTTTCATCCCTTTCGCCGGCGCATACGCGCCGTTTTTTCGGTCATCAGATATTGAGTCCGCTGATGCTGAAGATCGAAAGGATCGAGACGAGCAGGGCGATAACGGCGTAGGTCTCGACCATTGCCGCCATGGTTATAGCCTTACCGTTCTGGTCGGGCTTCTTGGCTATTATGCTGACGCCTGCCGCCGCAGTCTTGCCCTGAGCAATTGCGGAGAAATAACCGACTATCGCTATGGGCATGCAGGCCGCAAACATCATAAGACCTTTTTCTATCGAGAGAGGCTCGAAGCCGCTGCCGATAACGCCCATTCTGTTGAGCGCAAGGAACGCTGTAAGGAAGCCGTAGAGTCCCTGAGTACCGGGAAGGATCTGAAGAATAAGCACTTTACCGAACTTCGTGGGGTCTTCTGTGATAACGCCCGCTCCCGCCTGACCGACAAGGCCGACTCCCTTTGCGGAGCCCATACCGGAGAGGATAGCCGCAAGAGCGGCGCCGAGGACGGCTATTGATGTTCCGAGACTTGAAAAAATAGACATTACTGTATTTCCTCCTTGAATCTGAAGTGTTTTGTATCTGCTTTTAAGGGGGTGAAGGAGCGTCCTCCGCCCTCATAAAATTTTGAGAAGAATTCAACATACTGAAGCCTGTTCGTGTGGACATATGTGCCGATAAGATTTATCGCAATGTTTGCCGTATGTCCGAGCAGGAATACTATAATAAACAATATCAGCTTTGCGACTTTGTTGCCGGGCATCGTGCCGAGCAGGTTAATAACCGTCGCTATAACGCCGGTCGAAAGTCCGAGCGCCAGCAGGCGCGAATAGGAGAGGATATCTCCGAGATATCCGGACGCCGTGTTATACAGCCCGTAGAGTCCGCCGCCGAGCTTGCCGATAATGTTTTTGGCGCTCCGTCCGCTCGTCAGAACGGTCAGCACCGCGCCGACAAGGGCGACATATTTGCCTATGGTCGTCAGCGTCTGCGGCACGTCGATTATAATACCAGCACCCAGCGGTGCGATACCTGCGACGAGCAGATAGACGGGAACGACATCGCAGAATGCATCGAGCTTCTTGCCGTCCTTCCAGAGCATATAGAACCTGACCGCAAGACCCGCGAACAGGTGGATTATGCCGAACAGGAACGAATAGAGCAGCAGCTTCATAGGGTCGTTGACCGGCTCAAACCAGACCGCCGTCGACGCTATCTCCTTGCCGAAGAACTCGCGCGCTATGACCTGCGGCGCGTCGCCGAACCAGCTGCCGAACATTGTGCCCCAGAACACGGTCGAGATTCCGCAATAGAGGAACATATTGACCGTCTTTTTCATCTTTGGCTCGAGCTTGAGCTTCGCCTTGGCTATGAGCATGGCGATGACCATTATCACGCCGTAGCCCGCGTCCGAGAGCATGATGCCGAAGAAGACATAGTAGAAGAACGCCATAACGGGGTTCGGGTCGACATCGTCGCGGTTTGGCATCGAATACATTTCGGTTATCGGCTCGACGGGCGCGACAAAGGCGTTGTTTTCGAGCAGCACCGGCACATCGGCATCTGCATCCGGGTCGGTGATTTCGATAGCTACAGTGTATTTCTTTTCGAGCGCGTCAATGACTTTGGAAATTCGCTTCTCGGGGATATATCCCGTGAGGACGAAAATGCGGTTCGTCATGGCTATGCGCTCAAGAGCCGCGTATTTTTCTTTCTTTATCGTGAAATAATCAATGACGAAGCTGATGTCATCGTAGCAGCCCGCAAGCTTCACTATTTCGGCGCGCGCCGTTTCGGAATCCTTGTCGTTCTGCTCGATCTGCTTTTGGAGCCGCTCGTATCTCACGCGCGGCGGATGCTTCGTCGGGTCGGACGGATAAGCGAAATTGAGCGTTCTCAGTGCTTCGAATATCTCTTTCTCACATTCCCTGTGGCACATAACAACGGCGCAAGTGCGCTCGTTGTTCGCCGAGATTATCTGCGCGTCGACTTCGTTTATCTCCGGCGCTGCCGCCGCTATCGCTTCGAGCAGCGACTGCGCGTCATACTGCACCGGGAACGAGCCGATAAACACCGCAGACGAATCCGTGCCCTTGCATTTCATCGGGATATCGAGACTCAGCCACGGCTCGAGCGCGTCCATCGCGGTGCGGCATCGGACATTGTCCGCCGCATATTCGCGCATATCCGCTTCGAGCGAGTTTATCTTGTAGCACTCGCGGAGTATTTCATCCGCCTCATCGGCTTTTTTAAGATACTCCGAAACCTCGAGCTCCTTTCTGCCGCCGAACGACGACATGAGGCTCTGCATCAGTCCCTTTTTCTGCGGAGCATATTTGTCGAGCGTTTTCTGCGCGCTCTCCGCCGCCGCGAGGTACCGTTCAAAGGTTGAAACGGTGACGCCCGTTGACAGCTTGCAGAGCGATTCGCTCTCTTCGCAGTCGGTCAGCTCGACAGTACCCATACGCTGAAGGCAGTCGATTATCTCCTTGCTCTGCTCAAGCGGAGCGAGCAGCTCGATGCACTTCATTTTAAGCTTTGCCAACCTGACACCTCCTGACTTTTCTGTAATTTCTGAGCCGTTTCATCAGATCACCGTCTCCATAACCGCTCTGATTGCCTCGGCTCTGTGCGCTTCGGCAGCCGCAAGCACTTCCCGCTTGCGCTCCCCTGCCGCCTTTTCGGCTTTCTCCTCGTTTGCACGCGCCTGTTCGCGCGCGCCCGCGATGATTTCTTCCGCTTTCTTTGCGGCCTCAGCCTTCTTTCTTGCAACTGCGCCCTCGCCCGCTTCGACCGCCGCGTCGACGGTTTTCTGCGCCTGTTCGTGCGCCGCTTTCTGCGCCTCTTTGTCCGAATTTTCGGCATCGAGCACCTTTGAAAGCATCTCGGACGCCATAGAAACACGCTCCTTTCATCGGCGAACATATATAAAGAATATTTTTCCGCCGCATTTTCTGTTATTTTACCACAAAATTATGACCGAAAAATGAACGAAAAGCACAAATAAATATTTTTTTATCTATAATGCCTATATCTATATGTCCGCATCTTACCGGATATTTTATCACACTGCAAAGCGCGATTAAATACCCAACATTCGCCCGCTGTCGCAAAGTTGCACATTCGGGCGCATTTGTCCAAAAGGTTGTAAACTCGGGGCGCATTTGGTATAATGAGGCATACCCAAAACGGAGGAAAAAGATATGACGGAAAAACTCTCGGCATTTGATCTCGAAACATTTATATCGAAGCTCGTCGACGCGCTACCGAAGCTCGCCGGGGCTGTGATAATAATCGCGCTCGGCTTCTGGGTCAGCTCGCTTATCGGCAAACTGCTGATAAAAGGTCTGACGCGAAAGGGCGTTGACGCATCCATCCACTCGTTTCTGCGCAGCATCGTGGTCTGGCTGCTGAGATTCGCAGTCATACTCTC
>JBNMIN010000130.1:0-5519 GCA_050873305.1 Oscillospiraceae bacterium | reverse complement strand
ATGCGGTGCTGTTTATTTATTTTATAAACGAGAACATATGAATTATATTCATGTCTTCCTGCATATCAAGTCCGTGGCTTCCCACGCCTCCGTCTATCTCATGGCAGCCGTGATCGGGACAGAAGCCCAGCAGAGTTTTATGCCCGCTCCACTTCGCTTTTATAGCGTCGTGTATCTCTGAAAATACGGCTATATTAGCTTTGAGTGCATCTATCGACTCTTTACCCTCCGGCGCCCAGCGATGCATCGTGCCGTCATAGTTGCCGTTATAGAGCGTGATGAAATCGTATTCATCTGAATCTATCAGCTCAAGCGCTTTTGCGTTGCATTCTTCAACGGACGGATATATGTAGTAATCAATGTTACGCTCAAGGAAGATTTTTGAAATACTGTCGCCCTCGGTCGAAACTATTGCGCAGCGTTTACCTGCTGCGGCGAGAACATCAAAAGCCGTCGCTATTTTTAAAACCGGCTTTTCGTATTTCATTATGCCGTGAATCTCCGGCATAACGCCCGAATACATCGAAGCGAAGCAGACCGGCGTCACGCTCGGCATAACGGAGAGCATTGGGAGCTGAATCTGTGTTCTGAGTATCGCATCTTTGAACAATTCAGTATATTTCTGAAACAGCCACAGTGCGATAGCGTCGGGGTTATATATAAACACTCTGTCTGCTCCGCCTTCGCCGAGCTCGGCAAAGAGTTTGTCGAGCACTATGTCGCACGGGGCATCCGCACCGTCGGGAGCATCGATGCCCAAAGCGCGCGTAAATGTGGCGGCGGAACGGGTCAGCCTTATTGAATCATAGAGTTCACTCATTGTTTTCGTTCTCCTTGATTAGATTATTTATATCCGATATCTCCGGCATTGAGAGCAGTGCTCCCTTTTTGCAGGTCACAAGAGATGCGGCAGCGTTTGCGAAAACAAGCATATTCCTGAGTTCAGCTTCTTTAACCTCTTTGCCGCCGTTATTCAAAAACCAGTCTATACAGCAAGCGCAGAAAGTATCGCCCGCTCCGGTTGTGTCTATCGTCTTTACATTGAGAAAAGTCGGCGCTCCGGCATAAATATTTTTATAATATGCGCGGCTTCCGCTGCGCCCCGCAGTCACAGTCAGTAATGCAACATTCGGGTAGCACGTTCTGAATATCTCAACAGCTTTATTTATTTCATTACAGCCGGTCAGAAAACGCAATTCGTCAATCTCGATTTTTACAATATCGCTCACCGAACAGCCGTAATCTATTTTTTGCTTTGCCCTGTCCATGCTGTCCCAGAGCGGAGGACGGAGATTTGGGTCGAACGACAACAGCAAGCCCGAATCTTTCGCTGTCTCAATAGCTTTTACCGTTGCCTTTTCAACGACATCGTGTGTCATCGAGAGCGTTCCGAAGTGAAGAACACGGCTCTGCTTTATGATATCTACATTGACTTCATCTTCGCGCAGCATCATATCCGCACCGGGAGCGCGGTAAAAAGAAAAGTTTCTGTCGCCGTATTCGTCCGTCTCAACAAAAGCGAGCGTTGTGCGGACATTCTCGTCAAACACGAGCCCGCCGACATCCGTGCCGCTGCTCTCGACAATATTTTTGAGCTTCTTGCCGAAGATATCGTCTCCGACCTTGCCGATAAACGCAGTGCTCCTGCCGAGCTTGTTGAGCATTGCCAGAACATTGCACGGCGCGCCGCCGGGATTTGCCTCAAAAATCGGCGAGCCGATATCCGACACCCCCGACTGTGCCATATCTATGAGCAGTTCGCCTATTGCGGTGACATCAAACATTTTATGCTGCCTTCTTTCGTGTTTTGCGTTTCTTTGCGGCGGTTCTGATGCCGTTTATCGCCATACCGAGAAGCGGCGAAATAACAAGCGTAACAATTAAAATCACAAACTGGTTTTCAATCTCAAAATATTTCGGAACTATCGATTGCAGACGCTGATGAAGCAAATAAAGCTCAAGACTGTATTTGCCTAAAAAATCAAACGGGAAAGTAATACCTTTTTCAAGCTTCGGCAGTTTTTTATTGAGTGCCGAAAGTCCGAGAGAGACAAGCAGGCAGAATGACGGCATCATCAGCAGAGCTGGATAGCAGTTGAGCCCGTTTTTTATATATTCCGGCTCTTTGACGCAGCCGTTGAGATAATAGGCGAGAAAAGTTCCGACTATAAATGCCGCAATATTGAGTATCAGCGAAGTTTTAGTAACTTTTTTATCTTGCTCAGCAAGCCTTCCCGTATGCATTCCGAGCAGGAAAACAGAGAGCCTGACTGCCGTTCCCCAAAGATAGATCAAATCGTTATAATACATTATAACGCAAAGCGGAACAGAAAGAGACATACACGCTGAGGTATATATTATCTGCTTTTTGCCGCCGAGCTTTTTATAGAAGAACAGGAACAGGGGAGTTATCAGATAAAAAGCCAGCTGAGTTGGGATATACCAGTCAAATCGTGCGTGCCGCGTCCAATATCCGATGCCGGATATATAATAGAAGAAGTCAAGCACGCTCGCTCTGTCGAGCCTCAGCAGACAATATGAAGCGCAGGCGACTATAATATACGCGGGCAGAATTCGAACAAGGCGTGCCTTATAAAACCCGAGCACATTCGGTCTTTTAGTCAGCGAATAATATACTCCGAGTCCGGAGAGAAAAAGAAAAATGTCAACTCCGTAAAAACCGATTCTGTGAGTGAACCAGCCAATTTCTGTGGCGAATTTCAGCGGTATGTGGAAATACATTACCCACAGTATGGCAAAGCCCATCAAAAAGCCGCGATATTTGCTAAGTGCTTTGTAAGTCAAATTATCCACTCCTTGTATATTTTTTCAACATGGTAACATAAATCGACAATAATTTCAATATAAAATAAATTACTTCTGCTTTTTCTCTTTCATTTTTTTGTTTAATGTGATAAAATTTTGTTGTTTAAAAAGACAAGAAGGAGTGCTGTATGAAAACTGAAAAAATAAAAGAGTCGATACTCGGCGGCAAGACATCGCTCGGTATTGAACTCGGTTCAACAAGAATCAAGGGTATACTTGTTGACGAAAACAACGAAGTCATCGCGTCGGGCGGTTATTCATGGGAAAATAAGCTCGAAAACGGCATCTGGACATATCATCTCAACGATGTTTGGACGGGTATGCGCGAATGTTACAGAACCCTTGCCGAGGATGTCAGAGGCAAATATGATATTGAATTGACTTCTGTCGGCGCAATGGGCATTTCCGGCATGATGCACGGATATCTCGTGTTCGACAAAGCGGGCAGACAGTTAGCCGATTTCAGAACATGGCGAAATACCGTTACCGAGCGTTCGGCGGCTGAACTTTCCGAGCTTTTCGGGTTTAATATCCCTCAGCGCTGGAGCATAGCTCACCTTGACCGCGCCATACTCAACGACGAGGATCATATCAAAAACATCGACTTTATGACAACGCTCGCGGGCTATGTTCATTGGATGCTGACAGGAGAGAAGACAATCGGTATCGGCGAAGCGTCCGGTATGTTCCCGATAAACAGCGAAACTCACGATTTCGATGAAGCGATGATAGAGAAGTTCGATTCGAGAGTTGCAGACAAAAATCTTCCTTGGAAGCTGCGCGACATATTGCCGACGGTACACAGCGCCGGAGATTTCGCCGGCAAGCTTACGGAAGATGGCGCAAAGCTTCTTGATCCGACAGGAAGGCTCACGCCCGGTATTCCGTTCTGCCCGCCGGAGGGCGACGCAGGCACCGGCATGGTGGCGACGAACAGCGTCGCTCAGAGGACGGGTAATGTATCTGCGGGAACATCAATATTCGCAATGATAGTCCTCGAAAAGCCACTTTCAAAGGTGTATCCCGAGATAGATATGGTAACAACGCCGGACGGCAGTCCAGTTGCGATGGTGCACTGCAACAACTGCACGACCGATCTTGATTCATGGATAGGTCTGCTCAAAGAGACCGTTGAGCTGATGAGCGGGAGCGTCGATGTGCCGAAGCTCTACGATACGTTCTACAACAAGGCTCTTGAGGGCGCTCCAGACTGCGGTGGACTGCTTTCTTATAACTATTATTCCGGCGAGCACACTACGGGATTTGAAGCCGGCAGGCCGCTTTTCACAAAGCTTCCGGACAGCAAGATGAATCTTGCTAACTTTGCCCGTGCGATACTCTTCTCAACGATGGCAACTTTAAAATTCGGTATGAACATACTGACTGAAAAAGAGTTTGTCCGCGTTGACAGACTCCTAGGTCACGGCGGACTGTTCAAAACTCCCGGAGTCGGTCAGAAGCTTATGGCTGCCGTGCTCGAAACTCCCGTTGCCGTTATGTCAACGGCAGGCGAGGGCGGCGCATGGGGAATCGCTCTGCTTGCATCATATATGAAGAACCGTGCGGACGGCGAATCGCTTGACAGTTTCCTCGATTCAAAAGTATTCGGCGATATGCTCGGAGACAGCGTAGCTCCCGACGCTGAAGACGCCGAGGGATTCAAAAAATATATGGATCGCTACAGAGCGGGTCTCGCTATAGAACGTGCGGCAGTAGACAACCTGAACTGAATATATTTTTCAGCCCTGTGCTTTCATAAGTGCAGGGCTTTTTTATTTTTTTCACCCTTTGATTTGACAAAAAAGACCTCGGCGGCGGCTTATAATTGAGTCATACCGTTTCGGGAGGTGCGTGATGAGCAATGTTATATATGTCGATATACTGCTGATGATAAATCTGCTCGTCAACTTTCTGATGCTGTCGGCGGCAGGTCTTTTGGTCAAAACTCCGACGCGCAGTTGGCGTATTTTGCTCTCCGCCGCGATAGGTGCGGCTTATTCGCTGATAATCTTTCTGCCAGATATGAATCTGTTCTTTTCGATAGCCTTGCGTGTTATCTGTTTTGCAGCGATGCTTTTTACTGCGTTCTCTATACGCTCGTTTAAAGATTTTCTCAGAGCGGGCGGCGGCTTTCTGATGGCAAACTTCGCCTTTGCGGGAATCACGCTTGCCATATGGCTGATATTCAAGCCCGACGGACTTACATACAAAAACGGCGCGGTGTATTTTGATATCAGCGCTGTTACGCTCCTGTTGACCTCCGCCGCCTGCTATGCCGTTATACGGCTCATATCTTATTTTATGCGCCGCAACGCGCCCGACAGCCACACGGCAGCAGTAAGAATAATTTATCGCGGAAAAGAAGCCGAGTGCGCCGCTCTCATAGATACGGGCAGCTCGCTGAAAGAGCCGTTTTCTTCATATCCCGCAATAGTGTTTGAATACGGCGCGATAGCTTCTGTTCTGCCGGATGAAATAAAAGAACTCGTGCGCAGGGAGATAAAAGAAGACGAGGCATATGCCTGCCGCGGCGTCAGATTTATAAGCTTCAGATCGGTCGGCGGGAGCGGACTTCTTCCGGCAATAAAAATTGACAAAGCAACAGTAAAAAGTGCCAAGGGCATTTTTGTATGCATCGAGACTTACGCCGCGATATACAACAATTCGCTGTCCGGCGGCGAATATTCGGCACT
>JBNMIN010000129.1:0-5543 GCA_050873305.1 Oscillospiraceae bacterium | reverse complement strand
TTCCGGCCGCTTCGCATTCCGCAATTTCACCGAGCGGTATTCGCTGAAATTCGTCAGCGCGCTCGACGCCTGCGCGGACAACTCCGAGCCGGGTGCGCGCACTGTAGCGAAGATAATAAATACTGTAAAAAACGAGAACATTCCGGTCATCTTCTATGAAGAGCTGACCGAGCCGCGAACGGCGGAGATAATCTGCGGCGAGACGGGCTGCTCGATGCGGCTGTTCCACTCCTGCCACAATGTCAGCCGCGATGAATTTGAATCCGGGGTCGGCTATCTCTCGCTGATGAACGACAATCTCCGAAATCTCAGGGAGGCACTTTCATGAACGAAAATATATTGCTCGCCTGCCGCGACGCTGTGATAGGCTACGACAACACTGTAGCTGTCAACGGCGTGAGCTTTGAGCTTGAGCGCGGAGACTATCTCTGCATAGTCGGCGAAAACGGCTCGGGCAAGAGCACTCTTCTAAAAGGTATTCTGGGGCTTATCCCGATGAGAGGCGGAAGCGTTGATTTCGCCGACGGGCTCAGGCGCACGGACATAGGCTATCTGCCGCAGCAGACCCAGGCTCAGCGCGATTTTCCCGCGACGGTGCGCGAGGTCGTGCTCTCCGGCTGCCTCAACGGCTCGAAAGGTCCGTTCTATTCCCGCGCCGACCGCAGTCTTGCTAACAAAAATATGGAAAAGCTCTCGATAACAAATATCGCGAACAGATCATACCGCGAGCTCTCCGGCGGTCAGCAGCAGAGGGTTCTGCTCGCGCGTGCGCTCTGCGCCGCAAAAGAGCTGCTTCTGCTCGATGAACCCGTGACCGGGCTTGACCCGGTGGTGACCGCTGAGTTTTATCGCCTGATAAAAAAGCTCAACCGCGATTCGGGCATAGCCGTTATCATGGTCTCGCACGATATAGAATGCGCCGTCGAGAACGCAAACAAAATTCTGCACCTCGGCTCGCGCGGAGTCGAATTTTTCGGCATGACCGAGGATTATTTAAAGAGCGACGCCGGACGGCGTTTTGCGGGGAGGGGGAGAAGCGATGTTTGAACTTATCGCCGAGATGCTTTCTTATTCATTCATGCGCCGCGCCCTGATAGCGGGTCTGCTCGTGGCTCTCTGCTCCGCACTGCTCGGAGTGACGCTCGTGCTCAAACGCTATTCGATGATCGGCGACGGGCTTTCGCATGTCGGCTTCGGCGCGGCGTGCATAGCGATGGCTTTAAATGTCGCTCCGCTGAAAATCTCCGTGCCCGTAGTCGTAGTAGCGGCATTCCTGCTCATGCGGATAAACGACAACGCAAAGATAAAGGGCGACGCCGCCATAGCGCTCATTTCGAGCACAGCTATAGCAGTCGGCGTCATTGCGGCTTCTTTGACAACCGGACTCAACACCGATGTGTCGGGCTATATGTTCGGCTCGGTTCTGCTCATGGGCAAAAATGATATAATCGCCTGCGCCGCGATATCGGCGGCGGTGCTCGTACTCTATGTCATATTCTATAACCGCATCTTTGCCGTAACTTTCGACGAGACTTTCGCCGCGGCGACCGGAACAAAGACGGGACTATATAATACTCTTATAGCCCTGCTCACCGCCGTCACTGTAGTTGTCGGCATGAGGATAATGGGCGCATTGCTGATATCAAGTCTGATAATCTTCCCCGCGCTGACTTCGATGCGCGTGTGCAGGAGCTTCCGCGCGGTGACTGCCGTATCGGCGGCGGTGTCGTGCGTCTGCTTCTTCGCGGGACTTGTTGTCTCCTATGCCTTCAACACCCCGGCGGGTGCGAGTGTAGTCGCGGCGAACGCCGTGTGCCTTATGATTTTTGCCGCCGCGGGAGCGATAAAAAACAGGATATCGGCAAAAAAGTTTAAATAAAATGTGACCATTCCTTAAAAAAACATAAAAAACTTTTACTATGCCATTTTTTGTGATATAATCATTCCAAGTAGATTCCTACGTCAAAAATTCACGGGAGGAAAAAATGCAGGACATAATCACAGTAAACCATCTGAGCAAGTCCTATGGCAGCCACCAGGTGCTCAACGACATTTCGTTCAGCTTCCAGCCCGGTCAGATCATAGCTCTGCTCGGCCCGAACGGCTCGGGTAAATCGTCGCTGATAAAAATACTCACAGGACTCATCCACGACTACTCCGGAGAGGTGCTCATAGACGGCGAAGTCCCCGGCCCCTCGACAAAGGCGAAGATAGCATATCTGCCCGAGAAGTCGTATCTTGCGGACTGGATGCGCGCTGTCGACGCGATAAACTACATTGCGGATTTCTATCCGGACTTCAACCGCGACAAGGCGATGAGAATGCTCGACACATTCGGTCTCCAGCCCAAGCAGAAGATAAAGTCGATGTCAAAGGGCATGCAGGAGAAGCTCCAGCTCATTCTCGTCATGTGCCGCAACGCGAAGCTCTATATTTTCGACGAGCCGCTCAGCGGTGTCGATCCCGCTGCGCGCGACGGCATACTCGACATAATTATGAAGAATCACCCGAAGGATTCGACTATGCTCATCTCGACCCATCTTATCCACGATGTCGAGAGCATATTCGACCACGCGCTGATGATAGGTCAGGGCAAAGTCCTGCTCAACTCGTCCGTTGACGACATATGCAGCAGCGGCAAGACGCTTGAGGATGTTTTCAAGGAGGTGTTCAAATATGCTTGGCAAATTGATTAAGAATGAAATCAAAATGAGCGCGCATACAATGATGAACATCTACATTGCCGCCGCGGTCACAATAGGCATCATGCTCATCGCCTATGCGATAGATATCAGCTGGCTGAGCGCCATCGCGACCGTTGCGCTGTTCCTCATCGCGCTGATAGCTCTTATCATAACCTTTGTCGGCGTTATTGCGAATTTCTATAAGACGCTCTACAGCCAGCAGGGATATCTGAGCTTCACACTCCCCGTAACGAGCGGTCAGCTGCTCGCGGCGAAGGCGATAGTCGCTTTCCTGTGGATGATCGTCAGCTATGCTGTCAGCATCGGCATAATGATCTGGATATATGACTACATCACTTCGCTCATCGGCGAGAACAACCTCAACATGATAAAGACAGTTATCAGCATGTTCCGCTCGATGCCCGGCGCAAAAGCGATAAAGGGATATATCGTTCTGCTCGTGCTTGCGGTCTTTGTTCAGCTCGCGTTCCTCATTTCCGAGCTGTTCTTCTCAATAACTTTCGCGAACACCCGCATCATGCAGAAGCTCGGCGCGGCAGGTCCGATAGTCGTTTTCTTTGCGATATTCATTATCGCTCAGATCTGCAACTTCCTGCTGACGAATTATGTGCCCATCACCGTTTCGCCCGGAACCGACGGACTTGTGTTCTCGTTCGGCACGGCGATGTCTACAAAGGATCTTTCGTTCGGCGTGACGGGAGTTATCTTCCAGTTCTTAGTCTCAATCGGTCTGTTCTTCGGCACAGGCTGGCTGATGAACCACAAGGTCAACATCAAATAAAAAATGTCCGGCGGCAGCGGATGGAGCTTCCAGACCGCTGCCGCTTTTTCGATTTTCTTAAAGCAATAGATAAATCTATTATACCGTAGCGGCGAACTTCGTTCGTCTGCTTTTTGGCTCCCCTGCAGGGGAGCTGTCGCGGAGCGACTGAGGGGTTGGTTTCGCTTCGCTCAAGGTAATAAGTAAAAGTGAATAGTGAAAAAGTGCGATGTAGGGACGAATATCATCCGTCCGCGAAAATTGCACAAATTTATTGGCGCGGAACTTGTAGGGTGCGGCGACTCGACGCACCGTTGCCGCGGGGCGGCAGGAAAGGCTTATCATAGCCAACTTTTGAAAACAATTTTTATAACAATGTAGAATTTTATTTCGGCTCCCTTGTGTAAAGGGAGCTGGCTCGGCGTAAGCCGAGACTGAGGGATTGCGGCACAGAACCGACTGATTTTGTGCTGCTGTCTGCCGAATTTTAGCACTCCGTAGGGACAGCCCTTGCGGCTGTCCGCTATCGACGAAGCCGATATAAAGTTATAGCAATTGCGGATTGTTGATAATTGGCTTCTGCCTTCGCTACGCACTATAATCAAATGATATACATTTCCCGCGTTTCGGCATTTCTTTTCTGTCTGAGAAAAGAAACGCCTGCAAAGAAAAGGCAGACTCGGGGTTTCACCCCGAGACCCCGGCAACGCCGCGCCGCAGTACATAGCTCGTGGCTCTCAATCAGTTGCTCGGCACATTCGCGCGCAAACGCGCCGGAGCTTGAACGAGTGCGCGCTCGTGCGTCTTGCTTCGCAATCCGTTCCCTCGCCTGTCTCAATTAGATATCAAACACTGCGGCGCGGCTATTGGAAGATTGATTGTCAAGACCTACCGAGTTGCTTGTTTTAGTTTTTCAAAAATGTTTGCGGTGCTATGTAATTACCGTACATCATTAATCTTACATCAACCCAATATTTTTTAATTCCGATAAACCCGCAGGTCTGCCTGCGTTATAATAAATCTATTCATAGACGAAAGAGGTGAACACCGTGGAACAGACTTCTACCGTTGCCGCCATAGCGACTCCCAACGCCGCGGGCGGAATAGGTATAGTCCGCATTTCCGGCGGCGATGCGGTTGCCGTCGCGGACAAAGTCTTTTCGGCGGTCTCCGGGAAGCCGCTGAGCGAGGCGGCGGGATACTCCGCCCACTTCGGCACAGTCAGCCTCGACGGCAAGCCGATAGACGAGGCGATAGCCCTCGTTTTCCGCGCGCCCAAAAGTTATACCGGCGAGGACACGGTCGAATTGTCCTGCCACGGCGGAGTGTATATAGTCCGTCAGGTTCTGCGCGCAGTGCTGAGCGCGGGTGCTCAGCCGGCAGGTCCGGGCGAGTTCACAAAGCGGGCTTTCTTAAACGGGCGCATTGACCTCGCAAAGGCGGAGAGCGTCATGTCGCTCATCTCCGCGCAGGGCGAACAGGCGGCGAGCGCTGCGTTCAATACCCTCGAGGGCAGACTCAGCGGCAGGATAGAAGCGGTCGCCCACAGTATAATAAATGTCTGCGCGCATCTGAGCGCGTGGGTCGATTATCCGGACGAGGATATAGAAGAGCTCTCCACGGACGAGCTCGAAAAAACATTTTCGGCGGCGCAGAGCGAGCTCGAATCGCTTATCAGCGGATTTGAAAACGGCAAGGCGGTCACTCAGGGAGTGGATACGGTCATAGTCGGCAGACCCAATGTCGGCAAATCGACGCTGATGAATCTTCTGAGCGGATGCGAACGCTCGATAGTTACCGATGTCCCCGGCACGACGCGCGATATCGTTGAGCAGACCGTTCGCGTCGGCGAAAACCTGCTGCGCCTTGCGGACACCGCCGGGATACGCGACACGGATAATAAGATAGAGAGCATCGGCGTTGAGCTGGCGAAAAAACGCCTCTCCAGAGCGGAGCTGGTCATTGCCGTTTTCGACGGCGCGCAGGAATTGACCGATGAGGATATGGAAATAATCGATTTCTGTTCCGGCAGGCGCAGCCTCGCGGTTGTCAACAAGAGCGACCTCGGCTTTGTCTGC
>JBNMIN010000128.1:0-5546 GCA_050873305.1 Oscillospiraceae bacterium | reverse complement strand
TGATAGCCCCTATAAGCGACGCGAGCGACCAGACGCAAAAGCCGATTATAACAGCCAGCGAGATATAGCCGAACGCAAGCTGAGCCTTGTTCTTTATCTTATCTTTGAATGTCAGCCACAGCAGAACGCAGACGACAACGACAAAGATATTGAGCACAACGCTTGCGAGGAAAAGGTCTTTTGTAATCGAGAGCACATTTTCAACCGCTCTCGAAACGAGGCTTCCTATCGAGGTTGAAACGGTTCTGTAGCCGTCTGTACCCTCGGCGATGGCGTGATAGCTGCTGTTTGAGAACATCATTCCCGCTCCGGCTATTGCGCCGGCGAGGAAGCCGAAATGCGCGAAATAGCACTTCTTGAAGCGGACGATGCAGTAGATTATAACATAAATTCCGAGAAGAATATTATATATCGTCATCGGCTCCATTATCAGCGCGCCGCAGAACGCGAGGACAAACAGCGGTATCGCCGCGGCCGGAGCAAACTTCGGCGTGTCCTTGCCGTATATGCGCGCGGTATAGCAGATAAAGACGAGCGTCAGCGCGATTGAAGTGGCATAGTTTGAAAAGCCCGATGTCCAGACTATAGACTGTCTGAGCATATCCGTCGGCATGAGCAGAAGTGCAGCGCAGGCGATAAGAGGCGCGGTTCTGCTTCCGGCTATTTTCTCTATCATATAGATGATGCCGACAATGAACAGCGACATGCACAGCGCCTTGAGCACATTTGAGCGCGTCAGAGCAAGAACTATAAGATTTCCGACATATCTGCCGTTATAAGCATCAAAGTGTGCGGCGAGACGGTCGAGACCTATCTGCGAACCCCACGCCCAATCGTCGCCCGAATACGGGAACAGCAGACTGAGCAGAAATACGAATACAAATCCGATCGAGTAAAACACCAGACGCCGTTTCGCGCCGTTACTCATTTGTTTTGACATTTTTTATCCTCCTGATCGGTTATCACTGAATCGAACAATTCCGACGCATAGATTATACATTATCTGTTGCCTAAAAACAATAATATTGACATATTTTTTATATATTGACAAGCGCAGAGCGGGACTGATATACTTTCCCTGACGACAAACTGCAAAGGAGAAACACTATGATAACGCTCATTCCCTCGCGCGAGCCGAACGCCGCGCAGAAGGCTCAGATAGCCCGCAAATACGGAATGTTTATCCATTTTGGCATCAACACATTCAACAACACCGAGTGGTCGGACGGCACTCTGCCGCTCGAGAGCTACGCGCCCGACGCGATAGACGCTGACAGCTGGGTCAGGCACGCATATGAGGCAGGCATGAACTATGTCATTCTCATAACGAAGCACCACGACGGCTTCTGCCTTTTTGACACCGACACGACGGAGTACTGCGTCAACAACACGAAAAATCCGACGGATGTCGTTGCCGAAGTCGCGAAAGCCTGCAAGAAATACGGAGTGAAGCTCGGACTCTATTATTCCCTTTGGGACAGGCACGAGCCCTGCTACAACGACGATGAAAAATATACGGAATATATGTGCTCGCATCTGAGCACTCTGCTCGGAGGAAAGTACGGCGAGGTCTGCGAGCTGTGGCTCGACGGCGCATGGGGAAAAGACGGCAGCACGGAGGACAGGTGGAATCTCGCAAAGATATATGATCTTGTGCACACTTTCCAGCCGGGATGTGTCATGGCGGTCAACGTCACGATAGGCGAGCCCGGCGCAGTCGGAAACAACGACTATTACCGCCCCGAAAACTACAAAGAGGGTATGACGATGCGATATTTCCCGAGCGATTTCAGGCTCTGGGATCCGCATTTTACGGGCGCAAACGACCCGAAGATATACTCACACGACGGAAAAGATTACTATCTCCCGTTTGAGGCAACGATCTGCATACGCAACATGGACAACTGGTTCTGGGACGATGACTACACAAAAGATCCGCTCGTCGGCGCGGAGTTCATCGCCGAAAAGTACCGCCACCTGATCGGACAGGAAAATCTGCTCGTAGTCAATGTCGCGCCCGACATTCACGGCAAGCAGGAGCCCGAGGACATAGCCTGCCTCAACGAGGCGGCAAAGCTGCTCGGAATAGCGAGAAAGGCTGAATAAATCAAAGCACCCGTTTTCGGGCAATATAAAGCAAATAAATCCTATCCATAAAAACATGGATAGGATTTTTGTACATAAGTATTGCTGAACAAAAATTGTTGCCCCATCCGTCCATCAAACTACAAAGAAATGACCGACCGCAGCAAAAAATCGCTGCGGTCGGTCATTGTTCTGCGAACGCTGTTTTTGCGGCGTTCGCTCGGTTCGGATGCATTGTCTGTGCGCTTATCCTGCGTAGAAAAAATCGTCTATCATCTCCTCCACATGGACGGGGGAGACGTCGTTGCGCTCGAGCATGGAGACAAAGTCCCTCAGCTTTTTTCTGCTGAAAGAGATGTCGGGAAAACTTGTTGTTTCATTGAGTCCGTTTTCCGTGACGGTCATCACTATGCCGTAGGAAATACGGCCGCCCGAGGCGGTTGAACTTTTTCTTACTTCGGAGGCGCACTGAGCATCGGAGATTGCCGCATATCCGATGTCGTCCGTTTCGCATCCTGCCGGACGGCAGATGCCGTCGGTGATCTCAAATCTTACTTGCCGCATTTGTTCACCCTCAGTTACTACGCTGATTGAAAATAATTATATGTGATTTTGATTCACTTTGCAATAGTTTTTGTAAAGAAATTTTGATTTTTTATGATTTTTTATTGATTTTGTGCAATATTTTATGGTGTTCGACAAGAAAAAACAGGGAAGCGCGGCATATGTCGGCTTCCCTGCTTGATTTTCAGATGTCGAAAATATTGAGTCCTGTCTGCTCGCTTATGCGCCTGCCCATGTCAATGTCGAAAATTTTGATGAACATTTCGCAGGTCGCACTGATGACGGCCTCGTTGAGATGGCCGCCTATCACGGCGCCCTCCTCGTCCGCGAAAGCGGCGTGAAGATGGAGATAAGGCTCGCCGTCCTTGCGGCTGAGATTGCCGTTTAATGAAACGAGCTCGAGCGGCTGAACAAATGTCAGGCTGTGGTATTTCTGCTCTTCGAGGTCGTATAGCCCGAACACCGCGCGTCCGACCGCGCCTATGGCGGAAATCTCCGCAAAGCGGATGTTTTCGTCCTTCGCTATTTTCAGCACCGAGGCGATTATCTCCTCGCCCGGGTCGAGTCTCACTGCGAGAACGTCGCCTGTTTTAACATACTTCATGGTAAATACCTCCGTTAAAATTTTATTCCCGCCGACTCGCGTATGCGCTGCATCGTGCGGCTCACAGAGAGCGCCGTTTCGCGCAGCTCTCTGTATTTTTCTCTGTTATTTTCCGGCTCTGTTATCAGCTCATAAAACGCGCGCGCCTCGTTGCCCATGAGCTCGTCTTTCGGCGTGTCGCTGTAGATGATGCGGCTCGTTCCGTCGTTCATCACGAGTTCGATATCCGTGAGCTTTGAAATTGAGCCGATTTTTATGCTGCCGCGCTCGCCGATTATCTGCGAGCCCGCGTGATCCTGCCCGGTTTTGCAGCTTGTCATTGTTATCGCGGTGTTTTTGCTTAGCATCGAGACGGCGGTCGCCGCGTCAGCTCCGCTTTCGAGAAACGCCGATACTGCAGAAACAGTATCCGGTTCGCCGAACAGATCGATTGCGGGATAGACGCAGTAAATGCCGAGATCCATGAGACTGCCCGTCGCCATGGCGGGGTTGAAAATATTCGGCAGCTCGCCGCGAAGATAGGCGGGATATTTTGACGAATACTGCGAAAAATCAAAATGCGCTGTCCAAACTTTGCCGATATCGCCGAGCGCTTCTCTGAGCGCCGCACGCACGGGCGAATGCATATACATTATAGCTTCTATATATATGAGCTTATTCTTATCTGCGATTTCGCAAAGCTCCGAAAACTCATCGGGCGTCACGGTTATCGGCTTTTCGCAGATGACGTGCTTTCCGCTCTCGAGCATCTTTTTGCTCTGCGCATAGTGCAGAGCGTTTGGGCTCGCGATATAGACGCACTCGGCAGGGGAGGCGGCGAGCTCGTCGAGCGAGGTGTAGACTGTGCTTATCCCGTTCTCTTTTGCGAATTTTTCTCCGCGCTCGCGCGAACGCGAATATACGGCGAAGAGCTCAAAATCGGGCGCGAACTTCAGCCCGTCGATAAAGCTCTTGACTATCCAGCCCGTGCCGATGACGGCTAATTTCATATTTTCTCCTGCTTTCTCAGACCCTGCGCGCCATGACAGTGCATACGCGCAGAGGGAATATGATATCAAACTTGTTCTTTTTATAGAAATTTATTGCGTTGGTGTTATATGAATCGACCACCAGCATAACGCCTTTGCAGCCGATCTCTCTGAGATGTTCGGTCAGAGCCGCGAACAGGCGGGTGCCTATGCCGCAGTGCTGATAGCCGGGCTTTATGTTGATGTGCATATGCGCGGGATAGCTTCTTGCAAATATCGCGGGGCCGTTTACGGACGCCCACGATTCAATTATATCTCCCTTTTTGCAGCCCTTGACGCGCGGGAGATATTCGGCTTTGAATATGCGCTTGTATTTTTGATAGTCCGGCGCGCAGAAGATATAGCCGACCGCGCTGTCCGTGTCCTCATCGACGGCGATGAAGCAGTGCTCTGCCTCGCGGTCTATATAGTAGTCGCAGAAGGTCGCGAGCAAAAAGCGCATTGACTTTTCTTCGCGCGCGTTGCTGCCCGCCGTGTCAAGGCAGATATTGCGGACATCGTCCCGATATTTTTCGCTGTAATTTGTGATGATTATAGCCATATTTTACTCCTCAAAATCAATGTGGATATGGTTTTCGCCTTCCCAGAGTTCATATTCGCAGTCGCTGCCGTAAGTGAACCACGCCTTTTGCGGAACGGTTACATAGAAGTCCATCTCGCGCTCCGTTCTGACAAACGAGACGGCTATTTCGCCGCGCACCGTCGTTATGTGACCGCTCGCGCGGTTGAGCCCGTCGGGAATCTGCGGAGCAATGACAATTTTTTCATAGCCCGCCGAGTTTTTCTCCTGCGTGATGCCGAGAATGAACGAGAACAGATATCGCGTCACCGCGCCGAACATCGGATGGCTGTGCGAGCGCTCGCCGTCCCAGTTCTCCCAGATGGTCGTCGCGCCCTGCTTTTTCATGTTATAGAACGAGCCTTTGCCCGTTGAAGTCAGCAGATGAAAAGCCGTGTCGGTGCAGCCGCGCTCAAACAGCACGCGGGTTAGAATATCCGTGCCGAAAATGCCGGTGTCAAAAGCATCTGCGGCGTCGTATTTCTTTTTTGTATTGTTGAAAGCGCGCTCGCCGCCGAGTCCGATATCAACAGCAAAGCTGTTTGCACCCTGCGCGTCGCCGATAAACGAGCCGGTCTGCGGGCTGTAATATGCGTTGAGAATAGCCTGCTTCTTTTCTTCTATGCGCTTTTCGAGCATGGCGGCGGTTTCGTTTTCGCCGATAGCCTCCGATGCTTCTTTCGTCATCATCATCTGCTTTATATAG
>JBNMIN010000127.1:0-5567 GCA_050873305.1 Oscillospiraceae bacterium | reverse complement strand
TTCGACGGCGCAAAGAGCGTGAAGATAACCAACATGCTTGAAGAGGAGCAGGGCGAAGTCGAGAGCATTGCGCCCGCGAAGCTTCAGTTCAGACCCTTCGAGATAAAGACCCTCAAGGTCACTTACTGAGGAGGCACATCATGACGGTTGAAAAGCTGGAACTCAAAAGCAATCCCGGGGTGACACTCACCGCATATCTGCTCGATACATCAAAAGAAATGCCGAATATGACCGACCGCCCGGCGGTTTTGGTCATACCCGGCGGCGGATACTATATGTGCTCCGACCGCGAGGCAGAACCGATAGCCATGGCGTTCGCCATGCACGGATACAACACTTTCGTCCTGCGCTATACTGTGGGCGAGGGCAAGGATTTCAAAATGCCACTTGCCGATGCCGAAGAGGCGCTGACCCTCATACGCGAAAGGGCGGAGGAGTGGCATGTTATAAAAGACAAGATAGCCGCCATAGGCTTTTCCGCCGGCGCGCATCTTGCGGCGGCTCTCTCGACTCTCAGCAGCACAAGACCCAACGCGTGCATGCTCGGCTATCCGTGCATCCTCTCCGAGATAAGCCGTATTCTGGCGTTCCCCGTGCCGTCGCTCGAAGAATATGTGGATAGAAATACCCCGCCCACATTTATCTTCGGCAGCGCGTCGGACAAAACCGTCCCGATAATAAACTCCATAAAATATGCCGAGGCGCTCACAAAAAACGAGGTGCCGTTCGAGATGCATATTTTCGCCAAAGGCTGGCACGGCTTCTCGCTGTGCACCCCGAGCGTCTGCGATAAACCAGAGTCAGTTATAGAAAATGCCCGCGCTTCCCAGTGGGTGAAGCTCTGCACCGATTGGCTCTCGGATACCTTCGCCCTCGGCGAGATGTAATAAAAATAAAATGAGTCTCCGTATTTCGGAGGCTCATTTCAATCTGTCGAAAAAGTCTGTCATTGCACGGTGTCTTAAGGCGCCCCTGTGTAAGGGGAGCTGTCACGGCAAAGCCGTGACTGAGGGGTTGTTGTATGAAAGTTCAAAATATCCGGCATTTTTGAAAATTTGAAGCTTATTCAAAACAATCCCTCCGGCGCTCCGCGCCACCTCCCTTTACACAAGAGAGGCTTGGATTCTGATTCCTACGAATCCCCCAAACTCCGGGTTTATCGACGAGCCGAAATGAGTCTCCGTATGTCGGAGGCTCATTTTTTTATCTTAGCTCGCGGCCATCTCTTCAATTGAATTTCCGTGGATGACGCGCTCTGTTGTCTCTTCCTCGGGCTCTGTCGTCGGTACAAACGGGTCTTCGCTCTTCAGATACGGAATATAAATCCTGTTGAGCGCGTATCTAAATGAGCAGAAGTCTTTTGCGGTTTGACTGCTTATCTGAGCCTCCGGCGTGCGCTCGGATATCCATAATATCGGTCTGTTCCGATGGATATATGCAATGTTGAAAACAGCATCATATACAGGATATTCTTTTTCCTCCGGGCTGAAGTCGGCAATATAGAATATCTTCATTCCGGGCTTACATTGAAATTCTGCGTTGGCTATCGTAGTGTTCCCGAGCGAGTCGGTGGTCCTGTTCAGACTCAATGGCTTATTTATAACCGTTTGCCCGTCCTCGTCGGTCAGAATAAACAATGAGTCATTGCTCCTGCAAATACACTCATATATTTGTGATATATTGCTGTTGGATTCTTCGAGCTCTATGCAGTCGACATAATTGTTTATTCCGCTGCTGCCGCTAAGAGGCTCAATGTCCTTGAGTTCTATGCAGCAAAGCATGTGCTTTTTGCCGTCGGTGTCCGTAACACAATATGAATAATCTTCGAAATAATATAACATATGATCTGCGAACACTTCAAAGCTGGAAAAATTATATATCAACTTACCGTCGCTGTCTCTGGCGTTCTGAAATTCTTTCGCGCTGTCGATGTTTGAGTTCGATTTCCAACTAAGCTTGTCTACACTTGCCGCGCTGCGAAATCTCATAATTTCACTGTTCGGCAGGAGCTTCAGATATCTTTCCGGCACTCCGTAGCCTGCAAGAATGGTTTCTATTCTTGCGCGCTCGTCTGCGTCAATCGCGATGTCCGCCGTGCTGTACGGCTCAACTTCGGCTTTTCTCGTCAGTCGGTATGCGTCGAATCCCGCGCATGCCGCGAGCACCAGCGCGAACGCGCAGAGCATTACGGCGCCTTTCTTCAGCCCGGAGCTCTCCGCCTCGTATTCGTGACCGCTCTCGTAGAGAAACTTGTTTGCCCGCCGCAGAACGGCTATCGTGATTATCATGTTGAGTATAACCAGCGACATTGCGATAAGGACGAAAATCGGCGCGTTGTCTGCGTTGAGAGATGTCGTGCCTATGATGTACATGTATATGTATGTTCCGCCGTTGAGCGCATAGAGAAACACATTCGACACGGCACACAGCGGGAGATGCAGCGTCTCTGCGTCTTCGTGCTCTCTTGTGAGATCAATCAGCCCGCCGACGAAAAGAATCCAGAACGCCGCGCCGCATATCGTGCCGAGCAGCGAGAGAATAAGAATCGGGAGCGGGTGAGCCTCCGCTATCGGAGTCAGCACTGTTGATGCGCCCGAAAAGATATATTGTCCCATTATCGCGGCAAATGCCAATCCGAGCTTCTTGTGCGCCTTGCGCAGGCAGAATATGCCTGCTATCATCAGCGATTGGCCGAACAGCTTCGTGAGTATGTCCATGCCGCCGAGCAGATTTATTTGGAACGATGCGAAAAAGAATCCGGCGATAACGAGCGCCAGCGCACTCTTGAATCTGCGCTCCGGGAAACTCGCGTGAACCTGCTCGAGCTGCGCGCGAACAGCATTTCTGTCGCCCATGGAGTTCTCCGCTTCAATCGCCGCGTGCTCCTCATCCATGCCCTGCGCGAGGTTGCATTCGTAGGTGCACATCAGATGGTCGTATAGCTCGTTCCTGGCGTTTTCGCGCTCGCGCTTCGAGATTATATCGCCGCAGACATAGTCAAGAAATCCGTCAAACCTCTGCTGCAAGCTTCGCACCTCCCAGTACTTTTGAAACGGCGCCGGAGAAGCTCTGCCATTCGCGCTTTTTGTCCGCGAGCTCGGCGAGCCCCGATTCGGTTATCTTATAATATTTGCGCTTTCTGCCCTCCGCTTCGCACCAGTAGGATTCGAGCGCCCCCTCTTTTTCGAGCGAATGCAGAATGGGGTAGAGCGTGCCCTCGTTGAGGCTGAACACGTTTTCGCTCATCACTTCGAGCGTCTTGATTATCTGGTAGCCGTACATATCGGTCTTTGATATGACGCTGAGCACCAAAAGTCCCGTGCTGCCCTTTGCGAGTTCCTTGCTTATCTTCATAATATCACCTCGTATACAATTTTACTCAATGCATTGAGTATCTATGCATATATGCTATCATGTATTTTCGCCTTTGTCAACAGAAAAAAGAAATTTTTGCATTCTCCGCCCGCATTGAATATGCAATACAGTTGTGGTATAATCTACCTGTTATTCAGTTCGGAGGTGCATTTTATGGATAAAAAGATAGCAGTCCTGACCGGGGGAACGTCAGGCATAGGCATGCAGACCGCGCTCGCGCTTAAAAATGCGGGCTATACAGTTTATGAACTCAGCCGCCGCGCGCAGGGTGTCGAGGGACTCAACCACCTTGTCGCCGATGTGACGGACGAAGCGGCAGTGAAAAAGGCGGTCGATGAAATAATCGCTCGTGAGGGCAAGATAGATGTGCTCGTCAACAACGCGGGCTTCGGCATCTCGGGCGCAGTTGAGTTCACAAAGACCGAGGATGCCAAGCGCCTTTTTGACACGAACTTCTTCGGCATGGTGAATATGAACCGCGCCGTCGTTCCGGTTATGCGCGAAGCGGGGCAGGGGAGAATAGTCAATATCAGCTCCGTCGCCGGGCAGATTCCCATTCCGTTCCAGACCTATTATTCCGCGGCGAAAGCGGCGACAAATTCATATACCATGGCTCTCGCAAACGAGCTTCGCCCCTACGGTGTCACCGTCTGCGCGGTTCAGCCGGGCGATATAAAAACGGGCTTTACAAAGGCGCGCGAAAAGACAGTCGACGGCGACGATGTCTACGGCGGACGCATCGGACGCTCTGTCTCCCGCATGGAGCATGACGAGCAGACCGGCATGGATCCCGCTGTTGCCGGAAAATTTATAGCCAATGTCGCCATGAAGAAAAAGGTGAGTCCGATATACACCATCGGCGCGAGCTATTCGTTCCTGACCTTCCTCACCCGCCTCATGTCGTGGAAGACCATGAACAAGATAATCGGCGCGATATATGCAAAATAAGCGCAAAATCTGAATAGAGTCTCCGTTGCCGGGCGCGGCGGAGACTTTTTTAAGAAAAACTGAAAAAAATTGCAAATAAGGCTTGACAGAACGGCGAATTTATAGTATATTAATCTGCGTCGTCGGACGAAAAACCGATCGATCAGGGAGCATAGCTCAGCTGGGAGAGCACTTGCCTTACAAGCAAGGGGTCACAGGTTCGAGCCCTGTTGTTCCCACCAAAATGGCCCGGTAGCTCAGTTGGTTAGAGCGCTAGCCTGTCACGCTAGAGGTCGACGGTTCGAGACCGTTCCGGGTCGCCATTATTCCGCCGAAATCCGGCTATGCCGGTTTTCATATATTTGCCTCTGTAGCTCAGTTGGTAGAGCAGCGGACTGAAAATCCGCGTGTCGCTGGTTCGATTCCGGCCGGAGGCACCAACTGTGCGGATGTAGCTCATCCGGTAGAGCGCCACCTTGCCAAGGTGGAGGTAGCGAGTTCGAGCCTCGTCATCCGCTCCATTCTCTTAATGCCAATTAAATTTAATTGGCATTTTTTTGACAGAGAGAGCGTACAATTCAATACGGCGCCATAGCCAAGTGGTAAGGCAGAGGTCTGCAAAACCTCGATGCCCCAGTTCAAATCTGGGTGGCGCCTCCAGAAAAAAAGAGCATTGCGAAAGCAATGCTCTTTTTTTCAACGAAATTTGCCCTTGCGGGCAAGTGAAATAGCTGCGCTGTGAAATATCTGCTTCGCAGATGTGAAATGTTTGCTGCGCAAACGAGGGCAAATTTTATTTCACATTGCGACGCAGGAGCAATATTTCACAAATTGCGCTCGCGCAAATTATTTCACATCGAGCACAGCGAGATATTTCACTTAAAAGGGCGCAGTGCAATATTTCACTTGATAATTTAGAAATTTTGTAGTATTCTGAACTGAGAGGTGATATTCGTATGGCAGAATCAAAGCTTCGGAATCTGGCTATGGACTTTTCGGTGAATATCATAAAAGCGTGTGATACGGTAAAAGGTCATCGCTCGTTAGTGAATCAGCTTGAGCGTTCCGCAACATCGATTGGTGCGAATATCCACGAGGCGAATTATGCGCAGAGCAGGTCTGATTTTGTTGCCAAACTTCAGATTTCACTCAAAGAGTGCTACGAGACCGAGTATTGGCTCGAATTGTTTGTGAAATCCGGTGTTATCGAACCTGAGTCGGCGAAGGCACTGTATGCTCAATGTGGCACCATAAGAAGGCTCCTC
>JBNMIN010000126.1:0-5646 GCA_050873305.1 Oscillospiraceae bacterium | reverse complement strand
TTAATATGTTGCTCATACTGAGAAAAGAAAGGATTGATTAAAGAGTCATGAGTAAAAAGATCAAGGCTTTGCTCGCCGTCGTGCTGTGCGCGGCGATGCTCGTAGCCGCAGCGTCGCCCGCTTTTGCGGCTGTCGACAACAATGACGTTCTGCGTTTCAACAAGGACGGAAAGTTCAAAATTATGCAGATCTCCGACACGCAGGATGTCGATGTTCCGAGAGAAGCCACAATAATGTTCATGGAGAAGGCTCTCGACGCAGAGAAGCCCGACCTTGTCGTGTTCACCGGCGACCAGCTTGCAGGCGGCAAGATAGACACCGCCGAGGGCGTCTATGCCGGAATAAAGGCGATACTTCAGCCCGTTGTTGACAGAGGCATCCCCTTCACCGTTGTTTTCGGCAACCACGACAATGACGACGGCTGCCCCGTCAGCCGCGACGAGCAGTTCGCATATTACCAGACCTTCCCGGGCTGCCTCGCATATGACGCAGTGCCCGAGATGTACGGCACCGGCACGCACAACCTGCCCATCTATGCCTCCGAGGGCAGCGAGACGAAGTTCAACCTCTGGATGATCGACTCGAACGACTACGACAGAGTCAACGGCGGTTACGACTACGTTCATCAGGATCAGATAGACTGGTACGAAAAGACCAGCAAGGCGCTCGAGGAGAAAGAGGGTCACCTCGTTCCCTCCATCGCTTTCCAGCACATCATCGTCCCCGAGGTCGCGGAGCTTCTCGTTGATTCTCCGTTCAGCGGCGAGAACGCGATAAGCAAGGTCATCAACGGCGAGAACAAGCTTCTCATGCTCAAGCCCGGCAAGGCTTCCGGCATACTGCTCGAGTTCCCCTGCCCGTCGAACACCAACTCCGGCGAGTTCGCTTCGTGGAAAGAGCGCGGCGATGTCATCGCGGCATCCTTCGGTCACGACCACATCAACACCTTCATCGGCAACGTTGACGGCATCGACCTTGTCATGTGCCCCGGCGTCACCTTCCAGTCCTACGGCAGATACATAACCAGAGCCGTCCGCATTTTCGAGCTTGACGAAAACGATCCGTGGAGCTACGACACCCACCTCTACAAGTTCACCGACGCTTTCGGCTGGGGTCTCTACAGCTGGTATGTCGGCGCAAAGTACGGTCAGTCGCCCGTTATGTGGATCCCGATCGCCCTTGCAGGCGTTCTCGGAGTTGCCGCAGGCGTCGGCACCATGGTGATGATAAACAACATCGTTATCGGCGCAACGGCCACAGCGGGAGTTATAGCACTGATTTATTTCATAACACATTCTCAGCAATAACGCCGGATAGATAATTAAATAAAGCAGTCCCCCGCAGAGCGAATCTGCGGGGGATTTTTCTGCATTGTAACTCTGCGTGCCGGATAAATTCTTTGTTGAAAATACACAAATCGAATTATGTATTTTTGTAATTTGTAACAAAAATGTATAATATTCTTAGACAGAATTATAATATTGGCAATTTGTGTTAGCATTGTGTTGCGATAAGTTCTCAACTAAAACTTTTATTGAAAATATTATTTCTGCACAGGAGGAGATTCCGATGGTTTAGTTTATGGAGGCAAAACATATAGAACACATAATATAATAACACAGAAGGAGATTCAGTTAAATATAAAATATTATACACTGCGAACTTTTTGAGGAACACCTATACAAAGCTCTTTTCAGGAGGAAACATAATGAAAAAAAGTTTGTCAATTTTGTTAACACTTATTTTTTTACTTCCTACTTTTGCAACAAGTTCATTTGCCACATCTTCTAATGTTATTTCTACCAGCGAAAACACTACAATCAACGAATGGGATGAATACAACAAAATAATATCGATGTCTGACAAAGAGTTGTCTTCTCTTGGTTACACCGCAAATGAAGTCTCTGAAATTAGGAACTTTGACTATGCGAAAGAAATACGAAGCAGAGCTGCGTTAGATGATCAAACATTAAAACTATATGGCTATACAGATAGTGAGATCACTAAGCTTCGTGAAGTTGCTAATATGAAAGAAATTACAGATGCGGCAATCCAGTCAATTTCTACTGCTACCATGACATCATCATTGAGTTATGTAAGTAGCGGTTCACGCAAAGAAAATAACAGCACAATGTATTATGTAAACTTTAAATTCTCATGGAGATGGAATAAAATTCCGTTTTTCCGCATAATAGACATGGTAGTTATCGGTTTCAATTCGACCTCTGCCAATAGTTTTACTTATTGCGTACAAACCAACAATAAAGTTCACGCAAATCTTATCGCCATTAACTCAACAAATTCCAACATTACACAAACAGAGTCATGGGTATATTCAACCGAAAAAGCAAACAGCATTTATGCAAAATTTGTTCTAGGTATGACTGACGAAAACAAAAATCTGACACATTTTGCCAGAAGTGGATACGGAACATTCCAGTTGACAAGCCGTTCTAATAAAAACAGATTATATATAGATGCTTGTTATGCTCACTCAACAGTCACTATTTCTCCAAATTATTCCGTCAGCACTTCGGGTGTTTCAATTGGAATTACACCCAAAAAAGGAATGGATCCGCAACACTGCACCGGATACTTTTATGAAGATTATACTATCGCTAAAAGCTATATTTATCACGGAACGGTTTATGGCAAAAACAACACAGGAGGGACAGCCGCCTGACGGCTGAATGAAATTATGGATGCATTAGATGCGGTATTTTTGATTGTAATTTTTCTGTTTTGCGAATGGCTGGATTTTGAACTTTCGGGACTTCTTGACGGCTTTAATCCTCACCTCGCTTTGGCTGCCCTCATCTTCGCAAGTGTCGTAATGATACTCAAAAAGCTGAGTCCCCTGCTCAAGCAGACAAAGGATAATCCTTCCGAAAAAAGCAAAACAAACGACAACACGGAAAACGATAATAAACCCGAAGAAAAGTAAACATAAATAGTGCAACGCCGCCGCAGAGAATATCTGCGGCGGCGCTGTTGTTGTTATTTTATTTCGCTTTTTCAAGCTCGCTTGCGGGGATTATTGCACCCTCGCCGGCATTGAAGCGAATCGTGACAGTGTCGTTTCTGTTGAGGATAACGGCGGTTGTCGACTTGGAAGCGGCTATTGAATAATAGACATCGCCGCCCTCGAGCTTGATATAATAATATGTCTCGCCCGAGATGACCTGGGTGCGGATATCGGCTATCTTGCCGTTGACGGTCTGCACCTTTGTCTCCGAATCGCCCTGCGCGTCTGGGTTATCCGCAGGATCAACGACCTGGTTCGCATCGATATCGACGTTGATGCCGTTCGCCTTGAGCTGGTCAACATACTTCGCAAGGCACTCGGCAAGGGTCTTGCCGTAGACCTTTATCTTCGTGTACTGCTTGACGTTGATGAGCGCGTAGCTCTGAATGATCTGAGAGCCGTCGTCTCTGACATCCTTGAGAGCCATGAAGTAGGTCGGCTCGCCGTCGATGTTGAGCAGCAGCGGGAACGTTGCCGTGTAGCCTGCCGCCTTGATCTCATCAAGACCCTCTGCGGAAGCCTGCGCCGACTGCTCCTTTGCGCCCGCGACCGAATAATAAACAGCCTCTTTGGTGCGCTGGTTTATCATTATAAAGCCGGTTATCGACTGGTCGTTGGTGACGGAGGTAACGCCAGTGTACATATAGACATCGTCGTTCTGAGCGATGTAGCTGTAGTCCTCGGTAGTGACATAGACATCTTCCTGGCCGAGAATCGAGTTCCAGAAGCCCTTCTGATATCTGCCGTAGTAGTTGTACTGCTCGACGAGAAGGTCGGAGTCATAGACTCTGTCGATCCACTGATACTTGGCGTCGCTCTTGACGGTCTCAATAGGTACATATTCGCACTTGCCGTCGATCGCGTTGACTATCACTATTCCCTTGACATCGGTTCCGCCGAACAGACCGATGGTCTTGTCAACTCTTGCGCAGATCCAATAGGGATTGCCCTCGTCGTCGATTTCAAACGAGCTCGAGCCGAACATATAGGTGGGATATGTCATTCTCAGATGACGCTTGAGAAGTCTGCCGAAGTGCTCGGCGGGTGAATACTTGATGCCCGAATCGAGCTCCTTGAGGGTGGTGACTTCGTTCGCCATATCGATTATGATATATCCGGGGAGACCCTCGGTGCGGTTGGTGAGCCACTTGATGATATTCGAATACTGGAGCGGGACGACCCTGACGGGCGTGCCCTTGTAGTTTATCTGCGTATAGAGCGGATAGACCGAGAACTGCGAGACATAGCCTTTTTCGGCGAGTTTACCGAGCGCTCTGGGAGCGAGGGTAGCCGCGACGCCCTCATCGAGCTTCGGGATGTTGCTGAAGGACTCCGCGTCCTGCTTGTCTATCTCCTCGGCGAAGTTGCTGTCCGTGCGGACATCGATTATCTGACTGTAAGACGACGCTCTGAAGAACGGGCTCGAGACGAGATAGCCGATACCGACCGTGAGCGCGATGACGCCGACGATAACGCCGGGAACTATCATCTGGCGCTTGAAATAGGGCAGATATTCGGGCTTCGAGAACACGCCGGTGAAAATCGCCGAGAACAGCGCATATGACGCGACGATTATCGCGAGGAAGCCGTAGAACTCATACGCCTTGAAGTTGAGCGGCGGCAGCATTATATAAAATGCGATGCCCGCGGTAACGATAGAGCACAGCACGCTCAGGACTATTTTAAGCGCCGCTTTATCGGGAGGTATCACTATCTCCTTGGGGCCGCCTTTTTTTGAAAAATCCACTTTAATGGGATCCATTGCTTCAGCTCCTTTTAACAAAAATGTTACGCTAAATCATTATACAGTATTATTGACATAAATACAAGGCTTATTTTGATTCATTCCGTCTGTTTGCATAAATCGGCGGCGTTATTCCGTTTAGCTTTGACTTTGGATTAGCCGATATGGTATTATTGATTCAACCTTTGTTTCGATTTTTTCAGAAGGAGGAAATCAAAATGTACCCTGATTTTTTTGACAGCGCAAAGACCATCGCGCAGTACGACCCGGAAGTGGCGAACGCCATGGAGCTTGAGCTCGGCCGCCAGAGGCGCAACATCGAGCTTATCGCCTCGGAGAACTTCGTCTCCCCCGCAGTCATGGCGGCGATGGGCAGCGTGCTGACCAACAAATACGCCGAGGGATATCCCGGCAAGCGCTATTACGGCGGCTGCGAATATGTTGACATTGTTGAAAATCTCGCCATCGAGCGCGCAAAAGAGCTCTTCGGCGCGGACTGCGCCAACGTTCAGCCGCACTCGGGCGCGCAGGCGAACATGGCGGCATATTCCGCGCTCATAAATCCCGGCGACACGGTCATGGGCATGAGCCTCGCCCACGGCGGACACCTGACCCACGGCTCGCCGGTCAACGCGAGCGGCAAGCTCTACAAATTCGTCCCCTACGGCGTGAACGACGACGGATATATAGACTATGACGAGCTCGAAAAGACCGCAAAAGAAGTCTGCCCGAAGCTGATAGTCGCGGGCGCGTCAGCATATCCGAGAATAATAGACTTCGAGCGCATCGGCGCGATAGCGAAATCGGTCGGCGCATATTTCATGGTTGACATGGCGCACATCGCGGGACTCGTCGCGGCGGGACTGCATCCCTCGCC
>JBNMIN010000125.1:0-5728 GCA_050873305.1 Oscillospiraceae bacterium | reverse complement strand
TTCTATTATTGCTCGTGCTTTATTTCTTGTACTTCGCCAGCAGACCTTCGAGGTTTTTGTGGAGTATCTTTTCCCTGTCCTCGTCGCTCAGCGGCAGGGACATAAATGTTTCAAGCTCCTTTTTGACGTTCCACATCGGGTAGTCCGAGCCGAAGAAAATTTTGTCCGTGCCGAAGATGTGGATCATCTCCATTATTCTCTCCGGGCTCATCGCGTAGAAGCTGCTCGATGAGTCAACATATACTCCCGCCTCCGAGAGCTCCTTTGAGCCGTAGCCCCATTCCGACCATGCGCCGAAATGCGCCGCGATTATGTCGAGCTTAGGGAATTTTTCGAGGACTTTTATTATCTTCGTCGGCTTTGAATATTGCGTGCGGTAGTCGCCGGTGTGGAAGAGTATCGGCAGTCTGCCCTCGAGCACTTCATACATGCGCATCGCCTCGGGTGCGTCTATATCGAACTCCTGAAAATCGGGGTGCAGCTTTATTCCCGAGAGCCCGAGCGCTATCGCCTCGTCAACGATTTCCGGTATCTCGTCGCCGCATCCTGGGTGGAGTGTCGCAAAGCCGATGAAGCGGTCGGGGTGCTCCGATACGCTCTTTGCAATGAATGAGTTTATCGAGCGCACCTGGTGCGGGGTCGTCGCGACCGAGTGAACAAGAAATTTGTCAACTCCCGCTTCGTCGCCGACCTTGAGAAGCATGTCGACCGTGCCGTCGAGACTCATGTCGATGTCGTAGAAATCGCCGATGCTGCGCGCCGCCTTCCTGGCGAGCTTATCCGGGTATATATGTGCGTGGCTGTCTATTATCATTTTTACATCTCCAGTGTGTTGAAACTTATTTTATGCGCGTCAGTTTACCCCTCACTGCGTGATAGTTTATCTCTCCGAGCGCGAATATCGGCGCATCGCTTTTGAGAGAATCCGAAAACACTTTCTCGAATTTCGCGCCGGGCATCGCCTCGTTTATTCTTATAACCTTTTCGCCGTCCTTGCAGTTGAGCCCGGTCATTCTGCCCGTGTGCGGGTCGAGACGCGTGGCGATAAGCGTGTGTACTTTGTACTTTTCGCATATCGGGCGCAGCAGAAATTCGGGCGACGCCGAGCAGACGACTGCGGGAAGATCGCGGTTCTCCGGGCGGAAGAACGGATATATTCTCTTTTCGTTCTTCTCCCAGAACTTTTTGACCATCTTTTCCGTGTTCACAAAGCGCAGAAAGCAGAAAAATCTGCCCTTCATCTTGTCGCCGCCTATCTTTAAAAAGAAGCAGGCGAGGCAGACGAGCTGATAGGGAAGGATGACTATCAGCCACGGGTGCCTGGCAAGGCAGAAGAGATAGAACACGCTCTCCGAGTCAACGGGAAAAACAGTCTTGTCAAAATCATAGAGGTCGAATTTCATTTTATAACTCCTTAAAGCCTGACTGTGAGCGTATTGCCGTCAAGCTCGTGGACGGTCTCCTTGCCGCCGTATATTATATTAGCCCTGCCTTTTCCGGTGAGCGAATATGAAGTCAGCTTGCCGCTGCTCCAGGTCATGTCGACTTTTATGTTGCCCTTTGCAAGCAGACCGCGGACGCTGCCATCGCTCCACTTGTCAGGGAGAGCGGGAAGAAGATAAATCTTTCCGTCGAAGCAGTCGAGCAGCATCTCGCAGACTCCGCTGACCGCACCGAAGTTTCCGTCTATCTGGAAAGGCGGGTGCGCGTCAAAGAGATTCTCATATGTGCCGCCGCCGTGGGAGTAGTTCATGCCGGTTGAAGCCTTGAATCTCAGCTGCTGATCGAAGAGCTTCAATGCGTGGTTGCCGTCGCGCAGGCGCGCCCAGAAGTTTATCTTCCAGCCGAGGCTCCAGCCCGTGCCGTCGTCGCCCCTTATTTCGAGCGAGCGTCTGCAAGCGTCCGCAAGCTCAGGTGTGCCGTCAGAGGTTATCAGATGCGCGGGGTGCAGACCGTAGAGCATCGAGCAGTGGCGGTGGTGGATCTCCGATTCTTTCTCTTCGTTGTACCATTCAAGAAGCTGACCCTTTTTGCCGATTTTGAACGGCAGCATATTTTTAAGCTTGTCTTTGAGAATTTCTGCAAATTCCTTGTCTTCGCCGAGGATATCGGAAGCCTTGATGCAGTTTTCAAACAGCTCGCGGATTATGCTCATCGTCATTGTCGTCGTCTGTGAAACGGCGCAGTTGCTGCCGTTTAGGACGAAGTTGTTCTCGGGCGAGGTCGAGGGCGCGGCAATGAGATAGCCGTCCTTGTCCTCGACGAGATAGTCGCAGTAGAATTCCGCGCTCTTTTTCATTATCGGATAGGCGGTCTCGCGCAGATATTTTTCGTCCATGGTGTATTCGTAGTGGGCAAAAATATGCTCGCAGAACCAGCCGGGCGACATCGGCCAGAATGCCCATACGGCGCATCCGCCGACAGGGGTCGTCATTCTCCATATGTCAACATTGTGATGTGCGACAAAGCCGTGCATGCCGTACATCTCTTTTGCCGTGCGCTCGCCCGCGACGGACAGATCGCGCACCATCTCTATCAGCGGCTCGTTGACCTCCGGCATATCGCAGGGGAGAACGGGCCAGTAGTTCATCTCGGTGTTTATGTTTACAGTGTAGTTCGAGTGCCACGGCGGGCAGAGCTTCTCGTTCCAGATGCCCTGAAGCGTCGACGGCTGAGAGCCGGGGCGCGACGAGGATATCGCAAGATAGCGTCCGAAGTTGAACAGCAGGGTGTAGAGCGCAATGTCGTTCTTGTCCTTCTTGAAATTGCGCAGACGCTTGCCGGTCGGTATGTTGTCTTTGCCGTTCGAGCCTATGTCGAGCTCAACTCTCGAATAGAGCGCGCGGTAGTCGGCGATGTGCGCCGATTTGACCGCTTCATAATCGAATTCTTTTGAGAGTCTCTCGATGCAGGGCTCAAGATGCGGCTTGCCGTTTGTGAAAGCGTTGTTCTGCCAGCCGTTGAAGCTCGTCTCTGCGGTGAGATAGAGCGTGACGACCGTCGCGCCGGTTATCTCTATTCCCTTGCCGCTTATATGCTTTTTGCCGTCCGTGTCGGCTTTCACGGCGCAGGTGAAGAGCATACCGCGCTCGCTGTCGACTTTCGAATAGCTCTGCTTATCCGACTGGCCGTTTGTGTTGTGCTCGCTCGGCGCTTCGCCGCTCATGACGAGCAGACCGCCCTGCGATTTGACTTTGTGATGAAGCTGGCATCTGAGACTCGCCGTGACGTCAAACTTGCCGTTTTCGCAGATGAGACGGACTGCGATAACTTTATCCGGATGCGACGCAAACAGTTCGCGGCGCATGATGCGCTTGCCCTGCCTGTAGCTGACAGAGGCGATCGCCGTGTCAAGATCGAGCGAGCGGATATAATCCGACTTGCGGTCGGAGCCGTCGAATGTCAGAACGAGGTCGCCCAGGGGCAGATATGCCTGACTCCATGTGCTCATGAAGTCGGATTCGATAATATCCTGTGACTCGCGCAGCTTTCCGTCGAGCGCGAGAGCGCGGGCTTTCTGAAAAGCTTCGAGCGAACCGGGGCGGATAGTGTTTTTCGGGTGTCCCGTCCAGAGCTCGTCGTGGTTCAAAGAGACGGTCTCTTCCTTTACTTTGCCGTATATCATGCCGCCGAGCGTGCCGTTGCCGATTGGCAGCGCCTGAGTCCAGACGGAGGCGGGCTTGTCATACCAGAGAAATGATGAATCTTTCATTTTTAAGCTCCTTATTTAAGAAGTAATAGACTAATAGATTATAGAGAAAATCGGGCTTTAAGTCAATGCTTTTAAGAAAATGCAGGAAACCCTGCAATTTTTGCTCTGCCGTCTTGCATTTTTGTGCTGCGGTATGCTAAAATCATGTTACATATGTAAACGGAATAAGGTGAATATCCAATATGACAAAACAGCTGCTTTCAAAAATAGAGGGCTGTTACTCTTCCATGTCCAAGGGACATAAGCGGATAGCCGACTACATAACCGAAAACTACGACAAGGCGGCGTTTATGACCGCGGCGAAGCTCGGCGACACGGTCGGCGTGAGTGAATCGACTGTCGTCAGATTCGCGTCCGAGCTCGGCTTCTCGGGCTATCCTCAGCTTCAGAAGACCCTGCAGGAGGTAGTCAAGAGCAGGCTGACGAGCGTCCAGCGCATGGAGGCGGCGGGCGGCGAAGATATGCTCGAACACGCGTTTTCTTCCGATATCGAGACGATAAAGGCGACCCGCGAGAGCATCTCGCGCGAGGCGTTCAATGCGAGCGTCGAGGCGATAAACCGCGCGAAGCATATCTATGTCCTCGGCGTGCGCAGTGCGGCGTCGCTTGCAAGCTTTGCGGCGTTTTATCTCAATTTTGTCTATGACAGCGTGACCCTTATCGAACCCGCCGGAACGGGCGAGGCGTTCGATCAGGCATTCAGAATTAACAAGGACGATGTCTGCATCGCGATAAGCTTCCCGAGATATTCAAAGCAGACGATAAATATGCTGCGCTTTATATCCGACAGGGGAGCGACGGTTATCTCAGTCACCGACAGCGAGAATTCGCCGATAGCGCAGTTCGCGACCCATCTTCTCCTCGCGCGCAGCAGCATGGTCTCGTTCGTCGATTCCCTCGTTGCTCCGCTGAGTCTTATCAACGCGCTGATAGCGGCGGCGGCGAGCGAAAAGAGCGGCGAGGTCTACAGCAATCTCAGCTCGCTCGAAAATATATGGGACGAGTATCAGATATACCAGACCCACGAGGACGAGTAAATTTTTCAAAAAAGAGGTAAATTATGCCTGAAGTGCTTGTAATAGGCGGCGGAGCGGCGGGACTTATGGCAGCCGTCACCGCGGCAAAAAACGGCGGCAAAGTCGTTCTGCTTGAACGCAACGAAAAAGTCGGCCGAAAAATAATGATAACGGGAAAGGGCAGGTGCAATGTCACAAACGACTGCGCCGATCTCAACGCCCTTATCTCGGCTATGCCGATAAACGGCAGATTTCTTTACAGCGCGTTTTCGCGCTTCATGCCCGCAGATACAATGAATTTCTTCGAATCCCAGCGCGTGCCGCTCAAAACCGAGCGCGGCAACCGCGTTTTTCCCGAGTCGGACAGAGCTTCCGATATAGTCGACGCGCTCTTCTTCGCGGCGAAGCACGCGGGCGTCGATATAGTGACCGGCAGGGCAAAGGAGCTCATAATCGAGTCCGGCAAAGTCCGCGGCGCGATACTTTATTCCGGCGAGCGGATATATGCCGACAGGGTGATAGTCGCCACCGGCGGCAGGTCTTATCCACAGACCGGCTCCACCGGCGACGGATATGAGCTCGCAAGACAGGCGGGGCACACCGTTACCCCGATAAAGCCGTCGCTCGTTCCGCTCGAAGCGCACGAGGGTTTCTGCTCGCGGCTTCAGGGGCTGTCGCTGAGAAATGTTTCGATAACCGTTGAGGATACAAAAACCGGGAAGCACATCTATTCCGACTTCGGCGAGATGCTGTTTACTCATTTCGGCGTGTCGGGTCCGATGATACTCTCCGCGAGCTCGCATATGCGTCAGATGAAGCGGGGGAGATATAAAATTATTATCGACCTCAAGCCCGCGCTTTCGGAGCAGCAGCTCGATGCGCGCGTCCTGCGCGATTTCAGCGAGAACAACAACCGCAATTTTATAAATGCGCTTAACTTCCTGCTTCCCAAAAAGCTCGTGCCTGTCATAGTTTCTCTATCGGGCATACCCATGGACAC